>CAIKVR010000353.1 GCA_903830915.1 uncultured Bacteroidales bacterium | reverse complement strand
TACCTTTTCCTTCTGCTTAAGCTTGTCATACTTGGTAAGCACAATACCGTAAGGCCGTTCATGAAACTCAAGAAAATCTATCATTGCCCTGTCGGATGGCATTGCAGGATGACGAGAATCCAGAAGCAGCACAATCAGTGAAATAGTTCGCCGGTGTTCAATAAAGTAAAGAAAATTTTCCCCAAATCATACACCATTATAGTCACAGGAAACATGGACCTTATATTGCTGTTAACTGTGGTGCTATACCTGAAGGAACAATTGATTCAGAACTCTTTGGACACGAAAAAGGCTCTTTTACAGGAGCTACAGCCGATAGAAAAGGCTATTTTGAGGTTGCCGATGGTGGAACAATTTTTTTGGATGAAGTAGGAGAGTTACCATTATCTACTCAGGTTCGACTACTACGTGTTCTGGAAGCAGGTGAATTTATTAAGGTCGGTTCTTCGAAAACTCAAAAAACGAATGTACGTGTTGTAGCTGCAACCAATTTGAATATGTCACAGGCTACACGTGAGGGTAAATTCCGTGAAGATTTGTTTTACCGCTTAAATACTGTTCCGATAGCTATTCCAGCACTGAGGGAAAGGAAAGAAGATATCGTGCTGTTATTCAGAAAATTTGCTGCTGATTTTGCTGAAAAATACAGAATGCCTGCAATAAAATTGACAGAGGATGGTAAACAACTGCTTTCTAGTTATTATTGGAATGGTAACGTACGTCAGCTTAAAAACATAACTGAACAAATATCGGTAATCGAACAACAAAGAGACATAAATTCACAGATTTTGAGAAATTACCTGCCTAAGGATGAAGTAGAGCGATTTCCAGCATTATTGTCTGCTTCGGCAAGTGAAAAGCGTACTTTTAATAACGAAAGGGAGATTCTTTACCAGGTTCTTTTTGATATGAAAAAGGATATGAATGATTTAAAGAAACTGGTACATGATATAATGAATAATCAACCTGTTGATATTCAAAGTACAGATTTGGATTTTCAATCTAATTTCCGTACACAAAACGATATTTATTTTAACTCTATAAATAATGGAGTCGAGATTATTTCTGAGAAAAATACAAATGTTGATAATGTTCAAATAGGATCAAAAACTGAGGATGTTGAGGATTATCAAGATGCGGATGACTATCATGTATTGGAATCTACTTCAAAACCCGTTACTTTGGCTGAAATGGAGAAGAAAATGATTTCTGATTCTTTGAATAAATTTAAAGGAAAAAGAAAATTTGCTGCTATTGAGCTAAATGTCTCTCAACGAACCTTGTATCGTAAAATAAAGGAATATGGCTTAGACGAACTATAAATTGATAAAATGAATATAAATAATTTACTATTGAAGCTATTTGTTTTTTTGATTATTGGCCTTGTTGGTTTTTTTATGCAATCCTGCTTGATTTCATATAAATTTAACGGTTCTAATATTGATTATAACAAAACAAAAACCATTTCTGTTGCTGACTTCCCAAATATGGCTGAGTTGGTTTATCCACCTTTATCTCAGCAATTTACTGAAACGCTGAAAGATGCATACTCCAAACAAACCCGTTTGCAGTTCACAAAAAAAGGTGGAGATTTGCATCTTGAAGGTGAAATTGTTGGTTATCAATTGACTCAGATGGCTATTAGTGCTGATACTTATTCATCTCAGACCAAACTTACGATTACTATTAAAGTGAGATTCTCGAACAATAAAAATCCACAGGATGACTTTGAAAAAACGTATTCAGCTTTTCAGAATTTTGATAGCAGTAAGATGTTAACTGATGTTCAGGATGAACTAGCAAAAACTATGATTGCTGAGATAGTTGATAATATTTATAACGATACAGTTGCGAAATGGTAAAACCTGGATATTAGAAATTTTAAATTAAAATTCAATCATGACTCACGAAGAATTTATTTCACTTATCAATCAGCCCAAAAAAGTTAAAATGGAACAGGTTGCTGGCTTGAACGATATGGTTGAGAAATATCCATATTTCGTTTTGCCGAGATTGATACTTACTTATGTCTATAAAAGGGAAAATGATGTCAACTCAAAAGCTTATTTAAATGAAAGTTCGGTATATTGTGCTGACAGACAATGGTTTTATAATTATGTTTATCCGGAGAAAGAAATCAAAGAACAAGCTGTTCAACATGGACGAATCAGTAAGACCTCTGGCAATTATTTTGATATGATTGATGCAATAGAATCTGAAGGAGGTGATTCCAAACAGTCGTTAAAAGAAATGGCTGGAAAACTTAAAGAAGCTAGAGCACTGGTCATTAAAACTGAAGTAGTCAAAATACCCAAACATGAAACATTGCCAATTATTGTAAATGAGGTAATTGATCAGGAAGAAAAGCCAGTTTTGAGAATTTCAGAAGAAATATCCGAAGTAAAAGCAAAAAAACTCATTTCAGAACAAAAATACGCTGAAGCAATTGAAATATTAAAGGCATTAAATTTGAATAATCCGAAAAAAAGTATTTACTTTGCAGACCAAATTCGATTTTTGGAAAAGGTGATTGTAAATTCAAAAAAATAAAAAATTATTATGTACATTATTCTCATTATCTTAATTGTAATAGCTTCAGTTTTACTGACATTGTTTGTATTAGTACAAAACTCTAAAGGTGGGGGTTTGGCTGCCGGATTTTCTTCGTCAAATCAGATAATGGGTGTTCGTAAGACTACTGATTTTGTTGAAAAAATGACATGGGGTTTGGTTATTACTGTTGTTGTACTTTCTGTTGCAGCCGTAGGAATACATAAACATGAACGTGCAGCTAATCCAAACGAATCAGAAATAAATAAAGAACAGGTTCAGCATCAAAAACAAGCTGATCCGAATATGGCTGCTCCAAATTTTGGTGGAAATACCCAACAAGCACCTGCAAAACCAGCAACTGCTCCTGTGAAAAAATAAAATGTGTCAACAATGATTAATAAAAGCGTATCAAAATTCATTGATACGCTTTCTTTTTTTATATATGCAATAAATGGCAGAACTTAATTTTATTCATATTATTGATTATTTGGGTACATTCGCTTTTGCAATAAGTGGAATTAGACTTGCGTCTGCTAAACAATTCGACTGGTTTGGTGCTTATGTAGTTGGTTTGGTTACTGCTATAGGTGGTGGTACAATACGAGATCTGTTGCTGTCAGTAACTCCTTTTTGGATGCTTCAGCCGTCATACTTAATTGTTACTGGAATAGCATTGCTTTCGGTTATTCTATTCGGAAAGTACTTAATACGTTTGAAAAATACCTTTTTTATTTTTGATGCTATTGGGCTGGGACTTTTTGTGGTCGTTGGGATCGAAAAAAGTCTGGCTGCAGGATTCCCTTTTTGGGTGGCAATTCTGATGGGTATGATAACCGGCTCGGCCGGTGGTGTAATTCGTGATATTCTGATTAATGAAGTTCCTCTGATTTTCCGTAAAGATATTTATGCATTGGCTTGTGTGATAGGTGGTTTGGTGTATTTAGGCTGTTATAAACTCAGTTTCAGGGCTGAAATAACTCAGTTGCTGGCGGCCATTTCAATAATTGTTACCCGTATTCTGGCAGTGCGATATCATATAAGTATACCTGTTTTAAAGGGAAACGATGACGAGAATCCTTCTAAAATTTTATAACAATAAATTTAGCTATATATTTATGATTCAAATAGATGAAACAATTATCAGTATGGAGTTGCTGGACGAAAAATTCGTTTGCGATTTAACTTCATGCAAAGGAATTTGTTGTATTGAAGGCGATGATGGGGCACCACTCGAAGCTGAAGAGGTTGAAAAAATCAAGGAGATTCTACCACTTATCTGGGATGATTTAACCGAAGTATCCAAAGAAGTGATTAGATTACAAGGTATTTCGTATATTGACGGAGATGGAGAACCAGTTACTTCGATTGTGAATGGGGCAGAATGTGTGTTTACATATACGGATAAGGATGGAATTTGTAAATGTGCTATTGAGAAGGCATTTCGTGAAGGTAAAACCGATTTTTACAAACCGATTTCCTGCCATCTGTACCCGGTCAGGCTTCAAAAATATCATGATTTTGTAGCAGTGAATTACCATCAGTGGAGTGTGTGTAATTGTGCCCGTAGATTGGGTGGGAAACTAAGAGTTCCTGTTTATCAGTTTCTCAAAGAGCCATTAATCAGAAAGTTTGGCACTAAATGGTTTGAACAATTGGAAATTGCGGATAAAGAATTGAGGACTGGTATGAGTTTGTAAAGTAAAAAGTTTGTAAAGTATTTTTTATATTACTTTTTTCCTTTATAAACTTTAAGAACTTTCATACTTTAAGAATTTTATAAACTAGCAGAAATGAATAGAGTCAAAATTGAAATTATAACTATTGGCGATGAAATTCTTATCGGTCAGATAGTTGATACCAATTCGGCATGGATGGCTATAGAGCTGAATAAATGCGGTTTTGAGCTGGCTCAGATTACTTCCGTTCATGATAACGAGCAACACATTGTTGAGTCGCTCGATTTGGCCTTAAACAGGGCAGATGTGGTGCTTTTTACCGGTGGTATCGGTCCGACGAAAGACGATATTACCAAACAGACTTTATGTAAGTACTTCAATACCAGGCTTATTTTTGATGAATCGGTAATTCGAAACATAGAAGAATTGTTCTCAACCCGACCGGGTTTTACAATTAATGAGCTCACGCGGGCTCAGGCTATGGTTCCCGAAAATTGCACATTGATACAAAATGTAGTGGGAACAGCACCGGTTACGTGGTTCGAGAAAAATGGAAAAGTAATTGTATCGATGCCGGGTGTGCCTTACGAAATGAAAAATGTGATGTCGACTGAAATTATTCCACGTCTTCAAAATCATTTTAAAACGCCTGTTTTGCTTCATAAAACTGTTCAGGTTTATGGTTATGGAGAATCAGCTTTGGCAATAATGATTGAAGATTGGGAAAATGAATTACCTGATTCTATTAGTTTGGCATATTTGCCGAATTCAAGAATTGTGAAGCTGCGTTTAAGCGGTATTTCCGACGATATGCTGGCGCTTGAATTCGCTGTAAATCAACAAATAGATAAACTTCAGCAGATTTTGGGCAATGCAATCGTGGCGTTTGATGATTTACCGATGGAGAAAATTGTTTCAGAAATACTAAAATCAAAAAGTTTAACCCTTGCAACAGCCGAAAGTTGCACTGGTGGAAATATTGCCCACCAACTGACACTAATTCCTGGAAGTTCTGAATTTTTTAAGGGCTCTGTAGTGGCTTATTCTAATGAAATTAAGACAGGAGTGCTGGGTGTTTCAGCTGAGGATATTGAAAATCAGGGTGCGGTAAGTCAGACCGTGGTTGAACAAATGGCAAAAGGCATTCGCAGATTAATGAATACCGATTTTGCAATTGCAACTTCAGGAATTGCCGGACCAAGCGGTGGAACACCAGATAAACCTGTTGGAACTGTTTGGATTTCAGTTTGTTCCGCTGATACGCTTATAAGTCGTGAGTTTAGATTTGGTACATTGCGTGAGCAAAATATTATACGCTCCACACAGGCTGCTTTGCTGATGTTGAAAGAAAAAATTTGAGATTAACTATCAGTATATCAGTGTTATTTTATGTTTTTATAGAGAATGCTTTAGTTTTGTTGAAATTAATAGAAGAAATAATTTGTTCAAATGAAAAATATAGTGTACTTTTGCACACTGTTTTTGAGAAAAAATGTAATCAATAAAAAGAAATAGAAATGTCAAAGATTTGTCAGATTACCGGTAAAAAAGCGATGGTTGGAAATAACGTTTCTCACTCAAAACGTCGTACTAAAAGAACATTTGATGTGAACCTGTTTACCAAGAAATTCTATTGGGTAGAACAAGATACCTGGATTAGCCTGAATGTTTCGGCTAACGGTCTACGTACCATCAACAAAATTGGATTAGATGCTGCCATTAAAAAAGCGTCAGATAAAGGGTATTTATACGCATAATAAGAGGAAAATTTCACCATGGCAAAAAAATCTAAAGAAGCAAGAATTCAGGTAATCCTGGAATGCACAGAGCATAAAGAAAGCGGAATGCCCGGAACTTCACGTTATATAACTGTGAAAAACAGAAAAAACACACCGGCACGTTTGGAGTTGAAAAAATACAACCCAATTTTGAAAAAATACACAGTTCATAAAGAAATTAAATAATATCTGAGTTATGGCTAAGAAAGCGGTTGCATCCATGCAAAAGGGGGAAGGTCGTTCCTTCGCAAAGGTTATTAAAATGGTGAAATCACCAAAAACCGGAGCTTATATCTTCCAAGAAGAAATTGTACACAACGATAAAGTAAAAGATCATTTTACTAAATAAGACTATTTCGTTATTAAATCTCACAAAAATCCCCTCATTTTTATAAATGAGGGGATTTTTTATGCTTTAATGTGAAAATTGTTTATATTTTCCCTTATGGTTTCCTTATGTCCGAAATAAGGAGTATTCTTTATATTCTACCGACCCCGTTGCTTAGAGCGACAGGGTCGCATAGGTTTTCTGCTTTCTTCAATCAGTTATAATTCGTTTTTCTGTATTCAGTTCGTCATTTTCTTCGTTCAGTAAATTTTATTTTATATTCATTTAATGGGTTGCTACTTTTGTTTCGTAATAATTTTAAAACCCAAAGAATATGAAACGTATTATCACATTAACATCAGTTGTATTTTTAGTAACACTTACAGTCGTTGCACAAAAAGGGACCCAAACCGTTCGCGGAATTGTAACTGAGGCATTTACAGGTAGTCCTATTGTAGGTGCTCAGGTTGTAGTACTCGACTCAAAACCCATTATCGGTTGTAGTACAGATGAAAAAGGTGAATTTGTAATTAAAAACATTCAACCCGGACGCTGGTCGTTTGGAGCTACAATGATTGGTTATAAATCCCAATCAATGTCGAATATCATGGTGATTTCAGGAAAAGAGACTTCACTGACTTTCAAACTTGAAGAAAAGGTAAATAATCTGAGTGATGTAGTGGTTAAAGCTACACATTCAAAAGAACGACCATTGAATGAAATGGCTTTGATAAGTGCCCGGTCGTTCAGTGTGGAAGAAACGGAGCGATTTGCAGGAAGTTTGGGCGATCCTGCACGTATGGTTTCAAATTTTGCCGGTGTGGCTGTGGGTAACGATTCACGCAACGACATTATCATTCGTGGAAATTCGCCCATGGGATTATTGTGGAAGATTGAAGGCGTGGATGTGCCCAATCCGAATCATTTTGGGGCACAGGGAACTACCGGTGGACCAGTTAGTATGCTCAATAATAATTTATTGGCAAATTCCGATTTCTTAACCGGTGCATT
The DNA here is from genome assembly GCA_903830915.1 of uncultured Bacteroidales bacterium. Lineage (GTDB taxonomy): Bacteria > Bacteroidota > Bacteroidia > Bacteroidales > Paludibacteraceae > Paludibacter. The sequence continues at coordinate 20,319 of CAIKVR010000353.1, read as the reverse complement.
TCCGGCAGAGTATGGTAATGCAACATCAGGTGTTTTTGATCTGAATCTGCGTTCGGGTAATAAAGAGAAATATGAATTTACCGGTCAGGTAGGTTTCAATGGTTTCGAAGCTGCTGCTGAAGGACCTATATCGATGGGGAAAAACAATCCCAAAGGTTCATTTATTGTCGATTATCGTTATTCTACCATGCAATTAGTCAGTAAGTTAGGCATTAATTCAGGCACCGGTACAGCTGTACCCGAATATAATGACTTATCGGTAATTGCTGATTTTCCAACACGAAAAATAGGTCGATTTAAATTTGTAGGTATTTTAGGAAATAGTTTTATCCGGCTCAATCGTTCGTTCGATAAATCAGAAACAACTACACATAGTCAGGTTGGATATGCTACCGATTTTGGAGCAGGATTAGGAATTGGCATTCTTACTCACACGCTTATGTTGTCCGAAAAAACAAAAATCAAAACGTCCCTTTCGTATCAGAATTCGCAATCGACAACCTTGAACGATACTATCGATTACGTGAATAAAACCTACTTTTCGAATTATGCCGGAAAATTGTCGGAGAAGAAAGAAGTTGCATCCATAGTGCTGAAACATAAGTTTAGCGCTGAAAACAACATAACTTCAGGTGTATCAGCTAACCGTTTCGTGACTAATTTCAATGATTCGGCTTATGTGAAAGAACTACAGAAACGAATTATTCTGACACAAGTTGACAATGAACCTTCCATTTTATACGAAGCTTTTGTAAACTGGCAACACAAATTTTCAGACAATCTGACTCTGAATACCGGTGCACATTATCAGTATTACGATTTGAATAAAGAAAGTGCCCTGGAACCACGACTTGGATTTCAATGGCAAATGAATTCCAATCAATCAGTTAGTCTGGGTTATGGGTTACACAGTCAGATACAGCCACGTTCGGTCTACTTTTACAAAGAATACAACAGAAATACAGGGGTTTACACAGAAAATAACCTCGATTTAAAGTTTACCCGCTCCCATCAATTTATACTTGGTTACGATTGGCACCTGGGTAAAGATTTCAGAATTAAGTCAGAAGCTTATTTGCAGAACATTTATAATGCTCCTGTATCGAAAGTAAATGGTGAGTTTTCCTTATTAAATGCCGGAAGTGGGTATTATATTCAACGCCTGGATAGTTTGCAAAACACCGGAAAGGGTCAGAACTATGGTGTGGAACTTACAATTGAGAAATTCCTAAGCAACGGATATTATGCTTTGATGACAGTTTCTCTATTCGACTCAAAATATCAGGGTTACGATCAAGTATGGAGAAATACTGCATTTAATTCCAATTTTGCGATGAACCTGTTGGCAGGTTACGAGTGGAAAATTGGTAAAAAGAATTTCCTTACCTTCGATGTACGAACAGTATGGTCGGGTGGAATGCGCTATATACCAATTGATTTGCCTGCTTCAATTAAGGCTGGCGAACAGGTATTTGATGCTTCAAAAACATACTCAGACAAGTACAAAGATTATTTCCGTTGCGATTTACGCATAGGATTCAAACAAAATTTAGGCAAAATTTCACAGGAATGGGGTGTTGATTTACAAAATGTAAGCAATCATAATAATCTCTATTCAGAGCAATACAACAATCAGTTGCATGAAGTTGCCACCATTTACCAACAGGGATTTATGCCAATGATGTTGTACCGTATTAATTTTTAAAGAATTAAGCTATATTTGTACTATAATTTTAATATATACAAAAAATGAAAAGTCAGGAACAATTTGGGGGTTTGTACAGCAAATGGTATAGTTTGATATACTGGATAGTGGGTATCTCATTGATTATCGGAATCATATTCACTCTATTTACCGGAAAAGATTTTTCGATTATTAATGTAGTTTTACCTTCATTATTCAATACCGTTTGTTTGTGGCTTGGCAGCATGTCAATTGTTATGTTTGTTTGGAAACGTTTCCCGTGGGAATCAATGCCTTTGAAACATATAATTGTTGAATTTGCTTTAATAACAGTCTTTCTGAGCGCTTTTATTTTGGGAGTTGATGCATTTATTTGCCACAATAAAAACCTTACTTTAATTGAAGGATTTCAACAAAATGTAGTAAGTATTATTTTTACTGTATTAATCACATTTCTAATTGTAACTATTCACGAGGCAATCTTTTTCTATCGTCAGTGGAAACTGAATTTTTCAAAATCGGTGAAACTCGAAAAAGATAACCTGGAAGCAAGCTACAATACACTTAAATCGCAGGTAAATCCACATTTTCTGTTCAATAGCCTGAATAGTTTGATGAGTCTGCTTGATAACAATCCAAGAGCAGAACAATATGTTCAGGATTTATCTGATTTTCTGCGGTACGTGTTGATGAGCAACGATCGTGAATTGGTTACATTGAAGGAAGAATTGGATAATATTGAAAAATATATCCATTTACAAAAACTGCGTTTTGAGGAAAATCTCCAGGTTGAAATTGATATTCAAGCTGCTTTGTTGCAATATCACATACCACCATTAACGCTTCAAATGTTGATTGAAAATTGTATTAAGCACAATACAATTTCAATTCAAAAGCCTCTGATTATCAGAATATTTGATAATGGAAAACATATAACCATTTCGAATAATCTTCAGCAGAAACAAGTGGAAGAATCAACAGGGCAGGGCCTTAAGAATATTGAAGGTCGCTATCGCTTCTTATCTGGCGAACCCATAAAAATTGAATCGGACGAAAATCATTTTTCAGTAACAGTACCTTTAATAAAAGCCCCCTAAATCCCCCGAAGGGGACTTAAAGAGCGTATTCTATAATTAAGAGGAAAATAAACTTATAAAAAACTTTGTCTTCAAGTCCCCATGGGGGATTTAGGGGGCTTTAAACAACATACAATCATGAAAAAAATAGTAATTATAAACGGACATCCAAACAAGGAAAGTTTTAATTTTGCAATAGCAGAAACTTATAAAAAAGCAGCAGCATCGGGTGCTGAAGTAAAAGAAATCGTAATTACCGATTTAGTGTTTAATCCTAATCTACAGCAAGGGTATATGAAGCGGACCGAGCTCGAACCCGATTTACTGGAATCCATTGAAAAAATTCAGTGGGCAGACCATTTGGTATGGGTTCATCCGGTTTGGTGGGGTGGACTTCCTGCTTTGACCAAAGCGTTTATTGATCGTGCTTTTCTTCCTGGCATTATGTTCAAATACCGTGAAAACTCACCCTGGTGGGATAAATTGCTGACCGGAAAAACAGCTCATATAATCACAACGCTCGATTTCCCAACTTTCATATATAAATTGCAATACGCCAAACCAAGTGTTAACCAGCTTAGGAAATCCACGCTTCAGTTTTGCGGAATTAAGAAGGTGAAGGTCAGTTATTTTGGTCCGATTAAAAACTCTACTGATGAACAACGGGCCAAAATCCTGAAAGAAGTGGAAAAATTGGGAAATAAATTGAAATAATACTACTTGGGATATGAATGTTAAAATATATTCAATAATACTTACCTTGTTTTGTATGATAGCATCAATAAGCTCACAATCTGTGTTTGACAAAGAAAAAATACAGAATATTTTAAATAAAAGTATAGATAATAAGTCAATCTTCGGAACTGTTTTGACAGTTGAGAAAGGCAATGAGAGCTGGTCGGGTTCGGCAGGTAATTTAGTTGCTTCAAAACCTTATTTTATTGCCAGCACTACAAAACTTTATATTACGGCAATAATTTTAAAGCTGAGAGCTGAACGTAAGTTATCACTTGACGATAAAATTTCGAAGTACCTGACACCTGAAATAATGAAAAACCTACATGTTTACAAAGGTGTTGATTATTCCTGTGAGTTAACCATCAAGCAGTTGCTTTCGCACACTTCAGGATTACCCGACTATTTTGAAGACAAACTTCCAACCGGAAAAAGCTTATTACAGGAACTTTCTGAAGGAAAAGATCAAAGCTGGACTTTTGAACAATCAGTTGAGATGGCAAAAGGAATGAAGCCGAAATTTGCCCCTGACACCAAAGGGAAAGCTCATTATTCCGATACCAACTTTCAATTATTGGGTAAAATTATTGAGCAAATTTACAATAATAAAATAGCAGTTGTTTTACAGGATGAGATTTTTAAACCGCTTGCTTTCAAGGAAACGTATCTGTACGTTGATTCGTCCGATAAAAATCCTGCCATTATGTATTTCAAAAACAAAACGTTAGATATTGCTAAAGCCATGACTTCGTTTGGTCCTGATGGTGGTATAGTTTCAACTTCAGAAGAAACTATGACTTTTGTAAAGGCATTTTTCAATGGTCAGTTTTTCCCTAAAAATTACCTGCAGGAACTATATGTATGGAACAAAGTGATGTTTCCGCTCGAATATGGTGTGGGAGTGATGCAATTCAAATTGCCAGCATTTTTTTCAGCTCTTAAGCCGATTCCTGCTTTTGTAGGTCATTCAGGCTTATCTGGAGCTTTTGCTTATTTTATTCCGGAAAAGGATGTATACCTGACCGGGACGGTCAACCAAATTAATAATCCGGGTACATCATACAAAATGCTCATCAAGATTATAAACTGCATAAAATAGTTTTTTAATAATTCTGATTATTCTGTAATTTCAAAATAAGTAAGTTTTGGTATATGAATATGATTTAGAATACATTCAGTAACTTATTTTTGCATAATATAGCTCGGAAGTAATATTTTTGCGCTCAATTTATTCCATTACAATATGAAGAAATACCTGCTTTCCTTTCTAATTATCTTTTTAATCGTACAAACTATGGCACAAAACAATGTATTATTTTCGTCAGCAACCGATTTGGAAAACGACATAAAATCAGGGAAACTATCTTCTTATGAGGTAGTTACATCTTTTATTGAACAAATTGAAAAATATAACACCACTTATAACGCTGTTGTAACACTCAATAAAACCGAAGCTTTAAAAAGAGCAAAAGAAGCTGACATTGCATTATCCAAAGGGCTAAATTGGGGAAAATTGCACGGTGTGCCGGTAACTGTCAAGGATAATTACAAAACAAAGGGGATATTAACCACATCGGGCTACCTGCCACTGAAAGATAATGTCCCATCGGAAGATGCAGAAATTGTGAAGCTGCTTTTAGCAGAAGGCGCCATCATCATTGGTAAAACAAATCTATCGGCCCTGGCAATGGACATGCAGGCTGACAACCTAGTTTTTGGTAAAACCAATAATCCCTGGAATACAGCAAAAACCAGTGGTGGCAGCAGTGGTGGTTGTGCCACAGCACTTGCAACAGGTATGACACCCCTCTCGTTTGGAAACGACCTTGCAGGTTCGATACGCATCCCATCTGCATATTGTGGTGTTTATGGATTTAAACCAACTTATGGAGTTGTTTCTATTCAAGGTATTCAGACCGACCCAAAAGAAAAAGTAAACGGCTTAAAATCATTAGCAGTAGCTGGTCCTTTGGCGCGTAATATCGAAGATTTGGAACTGGCTATGGATATTATTGCCCGAAATACTGATAAAGATAAAAGAATAATTGCATTGAACAGATGTTCAAACTCGATAAATATCAACAAGTTAACCATTGCATGGACGGACGAATTTGGAGGTGTTGCCGTTGATAATGAGATAAAAGAAAAAATCAGAGTATACATTTCGAAATTAGAAAAAGCAGGGGCAAAATGCACTAAAATAACGCCCCCCATTGATTTTACGAAAGCATGGAAAACCTGGGGAAGCTTTGTAGGCATGCAGGGAGGTTACAACACTTCAAATTTTGTAAAATGGATGGGATTGCCTTTTACAAAAGGTGTGCTGAAAGATGTACCCATGCATCAGAATATAGTTAAACCTACCTCCGTTGAGAAATACATGACAGCGGTTAACATTCAGGATACTATGATTACCGAAATGGAAAATTTCCTGAGTCAATACGATGTTTTTATATGTCCAGTAAGCGCCACAAAAGCATTCAATCACCACGCCCCAACCAAAAATTATGGCACTTTCAGTATTTACAACGAACCATTGCTTATTAACAAACAAAAAGTGCACTATTATATGGCTACTCAGGCATATACTATTCCATTCACACTTACTGAGAATCCGGTTTTATCCATGCCGATTTCTTTAAGCAGTGATTCTTTACCAATTGGAATACAGGTTGTTGGAAGGCGTTGCTCTGACTTCAAGTTATTGAAAACAGGACTTGAATTAAGCAAATATTCTGATAAGCTGATATTTCCACTTCAGAAATAACGAAATTAAACTTTATTTTTTATGGAGAAAGAAATTGAAAATTTCAAAGTTTATCTGAAAGAAATTACAGCAATTGACGATGAGTCTTTTGACATTGCCATTAAATATCTACAGGTTGAAAAAATTGGCAAAGGTGATTTTCTGGTAAAAGAAGGCGCTGTTTGTCACAAGATTGCTTTTATTTACAAAGGACTTTTTCGGATTTATAATCTGAAGGATGGTAACGAAATAAATACTTGCTTTTGTCGTGAAAACTCTATAAGCTCATCATTTAACAGTTTTATTTATCAAATTCCGGCAAAGGAGAGCGTTCAGGTACTTGAGGACTCGGTAATAGTTACCCTTACTGCCACAGGATTGGATGAACTGCAGCGCGTAAGTGCTGTATGGCAAACCATCAGACTTATGTTGACTGAAAAAGAATGTCTTCGGTTAACCGACAGAGCCGAATCATTAAGTTTTGAGTCAGCCTTAGAAAAATACAAGAATCTTTTAAAATATCAGCCTGAAATCATTCAGCGTGTACCTGTACAGCATATTGCATCATATATTGGTGTGTCGAGAGAGACTCTGAGCCGCATCCGGTCAAAAATTAAAAGCTCAATTTTGTGACAAATGTCAATTTTCAACCATTTCCGATCAACTACTTTTGATTCATAATTATTAATTCTAAAAATCAATAAATTATGAAACGGGAAGGAATACACAAACCAACAGTAGAAGATGCTATTGAAATTGGTAGCATCGAAATTTTGCATCCGGGTGGTTACATGCTAACTAAAAGAACCGCAGAACTTTGCGAAATGAAAAAAGGCATGATAGTACTAGACGTATCGAGTGGGCGGGGCACTCAAGCCATATTTTATGCCCAAACTTTTGGGGTAAATGTTACCGGTCTGGATATTTCGGAGGAAATGAACCGAACTGCAACCCAAAAGGTAATAGAAGCAGGAGTTTCTGATAAAGTAAAATTTGTGTTGGGCGATTCGCAGCATCTGCCTTTTGCTGAAAATACTTTTGATGTAGTAATTAATGAATGTGCTGTGGGAATACCCGACGATTCTCAAAAAGTATTAGATGAAATGCTACGTGTGCTGAAGCCAAACGGTGCGGTGGCAATACACGAATCGACCTGGAAAAAATCGTTGCCGGTTAGCAAAAAGATTGAAATTTCTGAAAGATACGGCACTACACCGCTAGAATTTGAAGAGTGGAAAAAAATGCTGGAAAAAGCTGGAACGGTGGATATCATTAGTGAATTCGAACAATGGTCGAAGCCGGAAATGTTCTGGAATATCAGAAAAGACAGAATAGTAAAAGACCACAAAAGCGTGATGACAATCCGTGAAAAAATAACAACAGCATTTAGAATCAATAAAATTTACGGGTTGAAAGGCGTACTGAAAGTTTTTGAAAATGAGAAGATATTTTTCAACTCGGTATTAAATGGAGAATTGGGATATGCACTTTTCAAAGGAACTAAAAAGCCGGTTGGATAAATTCAAAAAAAATTATTAGTATTAGTAAACGATGTTTTTGTAAATATGAATTATATTTGCAAACAATTAATTCTGTTGCCCACATGAATATCTCAAACCTGGAATACCTTGCAGAGGCTTTTTCGAACGAGCTTTCGAAACACACTTACCGTGCTGAAGACCTGGATTATTCGCTTTTCGAGAAACAGATACCAATACTTCAGTCACTGGCAACCATCAGCAACAGTGGTGTAAGTGTGTTCGATGTCAGTAAAAGAGAACATTTGTTTTACTCGCCCAATTTTGGGGTTCTGCTGGGTTATGATCTGAAAGAAATCATGGAACAGGGACAGCAAATTTTGGATGAAAAGATATTTCCGGATGATTATGTCAGTTTGATGAAGAACGGCATCTTGTTATTCAAACTTTTTGATAAGTTTTCGGAAGATGAAAAAACAAACTATAAATTTATCAATGAGTATAGGATGCTGAATGCCGAAAACCAATATGTACGGATTATTGAACAACACCAGTCGTTGCAACTTGATGCACGTGGTAATATGTGGCTGAGTATGAGTACCGTTGATATTTCACCGAATCAGGATAGCAACGATGGATTTAAAAGTCAGTTGCTTAACTTCAGAACCGGTAAGATAATTCCTTTTCAGGATGATATTAAAACACATTCGGAGGATATTTCGCTGGGACTAACCAAACGGGAAATTCAGATTCTGCAACTTGTAAAAGATGGCTATTTGAGCAAAGAAATCTCTGACAAACTTTCCATAAGTGTTCATACAGTAAACACGCATCGCCAGCGATTCCTCGAAAAACTGGGTGCTAACAACTCAATGGAAGCTGTGGTTTTTGCATCCAAGTTGGGTTTGTTGTAGAAATTTCAGATTCAAATTACTGATAAATCAGTATTGTACTAACTATGGGTTTAAAATAATTTTGTTCCATCGAAAACAAACTTATTTTAAACCCATTCAATATGAAACGAATCAGATTTAGTTTAATGATCATTGTGCTTCTGACGAACACAATGCTTACCACCGCACAGCAATCGACTCAGACAATTCGCGGAACAGTGATTGACAATGCTTCAAATTCCCCATTACCTTATGTGTCGGTGGTTTTACTTAACTCCAGTCCATTCAAATCAGCCACAACCGACGAAGCCGGAAATTTTGTAATCAAATCGGTTCCATTGGGGCGTTATGACATTAAGGTCTCTATGGTAGGATATGAGCCTTCCATTTTACGTGAAATTGTGGTGGCTTCGGCAAAAGAAACGTTCCTGACTGTAAACCTGAAAGAAAGTCCTACCATGCTGAAAGATGTGGTGGTGAAGCCGAATGTAAACAAAGAACAGCCATTAAATGCAATGGCTTCAGTCAGTGCCCGCATGTTGAGTGTGGACGAAGCAACACGCTACGCGGGAGGTTTTGATGACCCTGCCCGTCTGGCTTCATCGTTTGCCGGTGTGGCAAGTAATAATGGAGATAATGGTATCTCCGTTCGTGGAAACAATCCGAAGTTTCTGCAATGGAAAATGGAAGGTGTTGAAATACCAAACCCAAACCACTTTGCCGATTTATCGACCTTTGGAGGCGGTGCATTAACGGCCATGAGCAGTCAACTGCTGGCTAATTCCGATTTCCTTACCGGAGCTTTCCCTGCCGAATATGGAAATGCACTTAGCGGCGTATTCGATATTTTTATGCGGAACGGAAATAATCAGAAAATGGAAAATACCTTTCAGGTGGGCATTATTGGTATTGATGCCGCTTCGGAAGGGCCGTTTCGTAAAAACGGAAAATCGTCGTATTTATTCAATTACCGTTATTCCACGCTGGGACTTATTATGCCACTGATGCCTAAGACCACCGATGGTATTACCTATCAGGATTTATCATTCAAACTCAATTTCCCAACTGCAAAAGCAGGCGTTTTCTCTATCTGGGGCATTGGATTGATTGACCATTCGGGAGCAGCAGAGAAAACAGACAGTACCCAATGGTTCTACGACAGTGATAAGGAAAATCAGGATGCCAACCAGTTTATGGCTGCGGGAGGTATCACCCATAAATACCTTATCAGCAATAAGATGTACTGGAAAACAAACCTGACTGCTACGGTCAACGGGATTAATTTTGATATTGGCCGGCTGAACAGTTCCATGATCCTGACACCTTACAGCGAAATCAGGAATAAAAGCTGGAATGTTGTACTGTCAACTTTCATCAACACCAAATTCAGTACCCGCCACACCAACAAAACAGGATTTGTACTGACCGGAATGATGTACGACGTGCTTCTGCGAAAAAGTGTGCAGCAATACGCTCCGCTTCAAACCCTTGTAGATGAAAACGGTTCCAGTTCGTTGGTTTCGGGTTATACCCATTCGTCGATAGACATAAGCCGCAACCTGATATTGAATATAGGGTTGAATTCTCAGTTTTTTACGCTCAATAATCATTATACAGTTGAACCCAGAGTGGGTCTGAAATGGCAGCTTAATAATGTTCAATCACTGGGACTGGCTTATGGTATGCACAGCCGCCTGGAGCGAATCAACTATTATTACACGAAAGACATTGCGCACAACAACAATCTGTACAACAGGAATCTTGATTTCAGTAAAGCCCATCATTTGGTGTTGAGTTACGACCGGAGTATCGGCGAACATCTTCATTTCAAAGCCGAAGCATATTATCAAATGTTGTACAATGTTCCCGTAATAGCCGATAGTTCGTTCTCGTTTATCAACCTGCAAGCCGATTGGTTTTTCAATCATCAATTGCAAAACACGGGCAGAGGTAAAAATTTCGGGGTGGATATTTCGTTGGAGAAATACCTTTCTGAGGGTTATTATTACATGATAAATGCGTCGTTGTTCGATTCGAAATACAAAGGTGGCGACAATGTGTGGCACAATACGCGCTACAACCGCAACTATCTGATAAACTTCCTGATAGGAAAAGAGTGGCAGGTAGGACCGGGACGGCAAAATGTAATCAGCGCCAATGTGCGGTTGAGTTATCAGGGTGGCGACTGGTATTCACCCGTAAACATGACACAATCCTTGTTACAGAAACGGGCAGTGTATGATGAAACGAATGCTTTCTCGAAACAACTTTCGCCTTCGCTGCTTGCGCACTTTACTATGAGTTACAAAGTAAACAAGAAAAATACAGCGCATGAATTTGCTCTTAAAATGCTGAATATCACACAACAGAAGGATTTTTACGGATTTAAGTACAATTACAAAACCAATAGTATTGAGGAAAACTCGAAGGTCATTTTTGTTCCGAATCTAAGTTATAAAATTGAGTTTTAATTGGAAATGCCTTTTTATATTTATCAGTAAGATTATATGTTAACACATTGAAATCAATTTAAAATAATTTTCTAACTTTGGCATCAACTATTTAAATTTACAAAGAATAATAAAGGAGGTTTATATTATGAAACACGATTGGAAAAAGAACGATAAGCAGTTCTATCTGCCTAAAAATAAACCAGAAAATATTACTGTCCCGAAATTCAACTACTTTACCATCGAAGGAAAAGGTAATCCAAATGATGACTTTTTTGCAGATTACATTGCAGTGTTGTATTCGCTATCGTATGGCATTAAAATGAGTCCGAAGCAGGGATTTGCACCCGGAAATTACGAAGAATATACCGTATTTCCGCTCGAAGGTGTATGGGATATTGATGAGGAAGCAAAAAAGAATTTTACAGGCATATTGGATAAAAACTCATTGGTTTTCAAACTAATGATGCGGCAACCGGACTTTGTAACTACAGATTTTGCCCTTGAAACAATAGAACGAATCAAAAAGAAAAAACCACATTCATTGCTGGAAAAAGTAAAGTTTGAGGCTATTGAAGAAGGACTTTGTGTGCAAATGCTCCACGAGGGTAGTTACGACAGTGAGCCTGCCAGTTTCCGGAAAATGCAGGAATTTGCCGATGCGAACAATCTGAAACGAATTAGTCATACCCACCGTGAAATTTATTTGTCGGATGCCCGAAAGGTTGAACCTGAAAAATTGAGAACTGTTTTGAGATTTAAGGTAAGCTAAAAGGGCTTACAAATACTCAACATAAAATATAAGCAAATAACTATGACCAAAATTCTGATTATTGAAGACGAACAACCGGCAGCTAAACGGTTAGAGAAAATGCTGGCAGAAATTGCACCCGATTTCGAGCTGATGAATCGCTGCGACAGCATTGAGTCGAGTGTGGCTTATATTCAGTCGGGAGCAAAGCCGGATTTGGTATTTCTGGATATTCAGCTTGGCGATGGATTGAGTTTCGACATTTTCAGGCAAGTGGAGATTAGTTGTCCGATAATTTTCACCACAGCCTACGACGAATTTGCCATTCGGGCATTTGAGCTGAATAGCATAGATTACATACTGAAACCCGTGAGCAGAGAAAAACTGGGAAAAAGCATTGAAAAGTTCCGGAAAATCAGTCAGCAAAACTCGCTTTCCGACTGGTCGGCACTGGCAAGTTTACTCGAAAAAGGCAAGCGGGAATACAAGCAGCGTTTTCTGGTGTATGTGGGTGAGCATTTACATTCTGTGCCATCAGCCGATATTGCTTACTTTTATTCGGTTGAGAAATCCACTTTTCTGGTTACACAGGCAGGAAAAAGTTATCCGGTCGATTTTTCGCTCGATAAGATGGAAAACCTTATGTCGCCTGATGATTTCTTCAGAATAAACAGGAATTACCTGATTGGATTCCATTCAATCACGAAAATAAATATCCTGTCGAAAAGCCGCATCAAACTGGTACTTGACCCTGTGCCAACAGACGAAATACTTGTCAGCACAGCTCGTACACACGATTTCAGAACCTGGCTCGACAGATAATCTTTTCATTGAAGAAAATTATGAAATTAATTTCTGTAGTACTATTATTTCTATCCACATCTATTGTTATGTCTCAAAATAACATTGTTTTTTCTCAGAAACCAAATTGGCTATAAGTATTAAATTCCTTGAACATTCATCGTATGAAGTAGTTACAGCTTTTATTGAACAAATTGAAAAATATAACTCCACTAATAATGCTGTTGTAATACACAATAAAGCCTGGGCTTTAAAAATAGCAAAAGAAGCTTATATTGCATTATCCAAAGTGAAAATTGGGGAAAACTTCATGGAGTTTATATTTACAGCTTTCTATTTACTGTTTGCCGATTTGAATGCCAGTGCGTACATTTTCATTTGTTTAATCATAGCCAGCAATCCATTGGAGCGGGTAGGAGAGAGGTGTTCCTTCAAGCCAATTTTATCGACAAAATAAAGTTCAGTATTCAGAATTTCATCTGGTGTATGACCCGAAAGTACCTGAATAAGTAGTGAAACTATTCCTTTCACCAATACCGCATCACTTTCACCCTGATAGGTAATGATGCCATCATTCAGCTCAGCATTGAGCCACACGCGGCTTTGGCAACCTTGAATGATATTTTGAGGATTTTTGTGCTTTTCGTCAAGTGGTTTTAGTGAATTTCCTAAATCAATCAGCAATGCATATTTGTCCATCCAGTCGTCCAATGAGCTGAATTCTTCAATAATTTCGTCTTGTAATTCGTTGATAGTCATATATTCAATTTACAATTATTTAATTTCCAATTTCCAATTATTTCGGATTTACCGCTTTTTGATTACCGCTTGCTGCTACTGTAACATACCCACCACCCTCTTCAGTGCCTCAATAAAGACGTCGATTTCTTCTTTTGTATTGTAAAATGCAAACGAAGCCCTTACAGTTCCGGGAATTCCAAGCGAATCAATGAGCGGTTGAGCACAGTGGTGACCGGTACGTACAGCTATTCCGAGTTTGTCCAGCAACATTCCGATATCATAAGGATGAATATTACCTATTAAAAAGGAAATAACAGAGCTTTTATTAACTGCTGTACCGATTATCCGCATTCCTTCTATTTCCAAAAGTTTTTCCGTTCCGTAGGTAAGAAGAGCATGCTCGTAATCTGCAATTTCATTTAACCCAATTTTCTGAACATAACGCAATGCCTCTGCAAAAGCCGTTGAACCAATATAATCTGGGGTTCCGGCTTCAAACTTGAAAGGGAGTTCGTTGTAAGTTGTTTTTTCAAAAGTTACGGTTTGAATCATTTCGCCACCGCCCTGATAAGGAGGGATGGCATTCAACCACTTTTCTTTGCCATACAGTGCTCCTATGCCTGTTGGTCCATAAATTTTATGTGCCGAAAATACATAAAAATCAGCATCCAGTTCTTGTACATTAACCGGAATATGCGGCACTGCCTGAGCACCATCAATCAGTACAGGAATATTTTGAAAATGAGCTAGTTTAATAATTTCAGCTACCGGATTAATTGTTCCAAGTACATTTGATACGTGTGTAACAGATACAATTTTAGTCCGTTCGTTTAGCAGTTGTTGAAATTCATCCAATTTTAGTTCTCCGTTATCATTCATAGGAATAATCCGTAGTTTCATGCCCTTTCTTTCGCAAAGCATTTGCCAGGGTACGATATTGGAATGATGTTCCATGACCGACACAATCACTTCATCGCCATCTTTACAAAAAGCTTCACCAAAGGTTGTTGCAACAAGGTTAATCGCTTCGGTAGTACCTCGGGTGAAGATAATTTCTTCACGTTTAGCAGCATGTAGAAACTCAGCCACAGTGTTTCGTGCAGTTTCATGAGCCTCAGTTGCTTTCTGACTCAGGTAATGAACTCCGCGATGAATATTGGCATTGAGATGGTAATAACCTTCCTCCATTTTTTCAACCACGCAACGGGGCTTTTGAGTTGTTGCGCCATTGTCAAAATAAATTAGATCTTTGTTATATATCTTCTCCTTCAGAATTGGGAAATCTTCGCGAATCAGACGGATTTGTTTGTTGTTCATGCAAATAAAACTATTTGTAAGTCTTTTTGTTCGGCAAAAGTACAGAAAAATTGCTGAAGAGCCAATATCAAAATAAACAGAAAAACCCTGGCATAGACGACTTTGAAAGCAAAAATGTTTTGTATTTATATCTGTTTATTACCAAATAAGCTGAATAAGCTATAAATCAACCAAACAAATGCAATAAAACAACAATTTTTAACCGCATTTCGGGTGGCAATCGTCAATTTAAGATGTACTTTTGTGTGATTTTTCCCAAAAACTGCTTTATACAATTCAAGCACGAAAAAATGAATAAAACACTTCTTACGAAATTCACTCCGCACATTGCTGCCATTCTGTTATTTTCCGTTATTTCTTTTTGGTATTTTTCTCCGATTATTGAAGGGAAGCAACTAACAGGACACGATACTGAAAGTTGGATGTACATGGCCAAAGAAACCATTGATTATAATACAACTCACGATGATGTTACCTTGTGGTCGAATTCGATGTTTGGCGGTATGCCGACCTATCAGATTTCGATGACACAACCGTATAATATGATGAAGTATTTCGATAGTTTAACCACGATTTTTCCAGGTCAGATATGGAATATAATGCTATATTTGATAGGGTTTTATATACTACTATTGGCTTTTCGGGTAAATCCATGGCTTGCCATTGCCGGTTCTATTGCATTTACATTCGCATCCTATAATTTCATTATTATAGCAGCAGGTCATAATTCGAAAGCTATTACAATCGCTTATATGGCTCCGCTTATTGGAGCTGTTTTTCTGGCATTTCGTGATAAAAGGCTTCTTGGGAGTCTCCTAACTGCTTTTTTTCTGAGTCTGGCTATCAGGGCAAATCATGTTCAGATTTTATATTATACCGTTATTATACTGACCGTTTTTGCTGTTGTCGAATTTATCTTCAGCCTCAAAGATAAACAAATTTCTTCATTTCTTAAATCAAGTGGAATGCTGATTGCTGCCGCTGCAATTGCATTAGGAATGAATGCAACTTCGCTGTTAACTACCAATGAATACAGTAAAGCAACCATGCGTGGCGAATCGAATGGGTTGAGTGTTGACACCCAAAACTCACAACACGGACTGAACAAAGATTATATTACCCAATGGAGTTATGGAATCGACGAAACAATGACTTTACTTATCCCGAATTTTAAAGGTGGAGGAAGTGGTGCAAATTTAGGTTCGGACAGTGAAACAGGAAAAAAACTCAGTGCGCTGGGTGCTCCCGATGTAGATAAAATTCTGAAAGAAAACCAGTTCCCGCTTTATTGGGGTGCGCAGCCATTCACTTCAGGTCCGGTTTATATCGGGGCTATTGTTTGCTTCTTGTTTGTGCTAGGCCTATTTTTGGTTGACAAACGGATTAAGTGGTGGTTATTGCCCGTTATCATTTTGACTGTAATGCTTTCGTGGGGTCGAAATTTTATGTGGCTTACCGACTTATTTATCAATTATGTACCTCTTTACAACAAATTCCGCACAGTTTCAATGACGCTTGTGGCCACAGGTTTTGGGATTACATTAATGGCTGTACTGGCTTTGAAAGAGGTTTTCTCTGAAAAAACAGATAAACAAAAACTGATAAAACCAGTCTTAATCAGTGCTGGAATCATAGGTGGTATTGCATTAATTTTTGCATTGATTCCTTCACTAGCCGGAAACTTTACTGCTGCTGCGGATGCTCAGTTTCAGGGTAACAACGCGTTCCTGAAAGAAACTCTGCCGTTGGATCGTGCTGCACTTCTAAGAAACGATGCTTTACGCTCATTGGCATTTATACTATTATCTGCAGGTGTTATCTGGTTATATGCCAAGAATTTATTAAAAGTTAATCTCGCTTATGCACTTTTTGGGATATTAATGCTGATTGATTTATTGCCCATAGCCATGCGTTATCTGAACAACGATAATTTTACCCGTCCACGTCATTTTGAAGCATTAATTGAAGCATCACCTGCTGACAATATGGTTCTTCAAGACAAATCACAATACCGTGTATTGGATGCTACCGTTAATGTGTTTAACGATGCATCACCATCGTATTTCCATAAAAATATCGGTGGATACCATGCTGCCAAATTGCGTCGTTATCAGGAATTGATAAACATGCATATTGAAAAAGAAATCGGACAACTTTTTGGAGCTTTTGGACGCGCAAAAACGGCTGATGTGGTTACTAACACACTGGACTCGCTGGGCGTACTCAATATGCTCAATATGAAGTATCTGATTTACAACAAACAGTCAGCACCGTTGCTAAACCCACATGCTAATGGAAATGCATGGTTTATTAGTAAGATAAAGATTGCCGAAAATGCCAATGAGGAAATGACTCAACTCGGGAAAATAAATACAAAAACTGAAATGGTTGTGGATAAGGAGTTTGTTTCGCAATTACCTGCAAAACTAAGTTCCGATACTTCTGCTCACATTGCATTGACAAGTTATAAACCTAATCATTTGATTTATAACTTCAGCTCAAAGTCCGATCAGGTGACTGTTTTCTCCGAAATCTATTATGAAAACGGATGGAACGCCTATATAAATGGTCAAAAAGTACCATACCTGCGTGCTGATTACTTGCTTCGTGCCATGCCACTTAAAGCGGGTAATTACGAAGTTGAATTCAAGTTTGAACCTAAATCTTACAGTGTAGGTAATGCAATTGCTCTTACATCTTCTATTCTGTTGATTTTAAGTATACTAGGTTACATTTTCTGGCAAGTTAAGAATTACAAAAAGCCTGTTACAGCCTGATTCAAAAATTGATAATTAATTTGACAATGACGAAAGAAAATAAAGCTACAAAACCCGGATTATCAACTCTACATTTAACGTCAACCATTAGCATGTCTTTGGTGTTATTTCTTGTTGGGCTGGTTTTTCTGCTGCTTTTTGTGGCTCGTGACATGAGCAGATTTGTAAAGGAAAATATTAATCTTTCTATTGTTCTTGATGACCACATTAGCAGAACCGATGAACAAAGGATTGAAAAATATCTGTCATCTTCAACCTATGCCAAATCAGTTGAATATATCTCAAAATCGGATGCGTTGAAAGACCATATCAGTAATTTGGGTGAAAATCCGCAACAGTTTTTAGGATATAATCCGTTGAAAGCATCGATAGAAGTAAAATTGCTCGAAGCCTACGCCAACAACGATAGTGTGAGTAAAATTCAGGCTAAACTTAAATCATTTCCTAATATTTACCGCATTGTTTATCAGAAAGATATGGTGAGTTTGGTGAATGAAAATGTACAAAGAGTCAGTTTGATACTTGTTGGTTTAGCCATCATATTGCTTTTTGTTTCTGTTGCTCTTATCAACAATACAATTCGGTTGGCATTATATTCTAACCGGTTCTTAATCAATACAATGAAACTGGTTGGCGCTACACCGGGATTTATTCGCAAACCGTATTTAATAAGCAGTATCAAAAATGGATTAATAGCTGCAATGGTTTCAATAGTACTGATGGTAGCTGTGGTTTATTTTGTTCGGTATCAATTTGGAATTTCGAACACAATGTTACATTCTGTAAATCTATTATATGTTTCGGTTATTGTGTTGATATCGGGTATTTTACTTACACTTATTTCCTCGTACTTTGCTGTTGGAAAATATCTTACAATGCATTCCAGCAGGCTTTTCTACAATTAATTACATCATAAATTTATTTATAAACAATATGGAAAACGATCAAAAATTCACGCTTGCAAAAACAAACATGGTGCTTATTGCTATCGGTTTTGTTATTATCGTTATCGGATTTATTCTAATGTCAGGTTCAGGTACAGTATTAGAGTTTAATCCTGATATTTTCAGTTTCCGACGCATAACAGTAGGTCCAATGATTTCGCTATTTGGTTTTGTATCCATCATTTTTGCAATTCTGTATAAACCAAAAACAAAAGAATAATGAGCATACTTCATACCATTATTTTAGCTATTGTTGAAGGACTTACCGAGTTTTTGCCGATTTCGTCAACTGGTCACATGGCGTTGATTTCAGCTTTTATGGGCATAGAAAAAAATGAATTTACAACACTGTTTATCGAAAATATTCAGTTTGGAACCATTCTTTCGGTTATAGTGCTTTACTGGCGTAAGTTTTTCGATTTCAGCAAACTGAATCTTTACCTGAAACTGATTATTGCCTTTATACCGGCTGCTATTTTGGGCGTATTATTTAAAAAACGAATCGACGAACTGATTGGAACTCCGGTTTTTGTTGCAAGTACCATGTTTTTTGGTGGAATTTTGCTGATTTTTGTAGATAACTGGTTTAAAAATCCAACTATCGAATCGGAAGAAAAAGTTTCAAATAAAAATGCGTTTATTATTGGTCTTTTTCAGGTAATTGCAGTAGTATTGCCCGGAATAAGTCGAAGTGCAGCTACTATAATTGGCGGAATGCAACAAAAACTCACCCGTAAAGCAGCAGCAGAATTTTCATTTTTCCTTGCTGTACCAACATTGGCAGGAGCCTTTGTAAAAAGCCTTTGGGATGCTCATAATGAAACGCCGGAATTGCTTACAGGACATAATTTAGGCATTTTGGCAATTGGCAATTTAATAGGATTCATTGTTGCTATTATAGCTATTAAGGGTTTTATTGCTTTTCTGACAAAAAACGGATTTAAACTTTTTGGTTATTACCGTGTGATTGTTGGTGCAATAATTTTGGGATTAATTATTTTCGGAGTTGATTTAAGCGCACTGGCTAAATAATCGTAATGAAGAGCATTCCGAATAAAATTATGAATTTTGTTGAAGGTGAAGTGTTGTATGTAGCGAAGCCTTTGCATTGGACTTCGTTTAATCTGGTGAATAAACTTCGCTGGAAGATGCAGAAAACATTGAATATTAAGAAGCTGAAGGTTGGTCATGCCGGAACACTTGATCCGCTAGCCACCGGGGTTATGATAATTTGTACCGGAAAATCGACCAAACTGATTGAAAATTTTCAGTATCAGACTAAAGAATATATTGCTACGTTAAAACTGGGTGAAACGACTCCTTCTTTCGATATGGAGTTGTCGGTAGATGGTATTTATCCGACAGAGCAAATCACCCGTGAGCTTATTGACAGTGTTATTCCTCAGTTTAAAGGGGAAATCTGGCAAACACCGCCTGTATATTCAGCGGTGAAAGTGGATGGTAAGCGAGCCTACGATTATGCTCGTGACGGTCAGGAAGTTGAACTTAAAGCAAAGTTACTGGTTATAGATGAGATTGAAGTATTAGAGTTTACATTACCGGTACTTAAACTAAGAGTAGTTTGCAGCAAAGGAACCTATATTCGGGCATTGGCACGTGATATTGGAGAAGCACTCGGAAGTGGAGCACATTTAATGGCATTGGAACGTACCAGAATTGGTGATAAGAAACTTGAAGATTGCTGGCAAATAGGCGATTTGGTTCAGTTTATAGAAGAGTGTCCATAGTCCCTAAAATGGGAATAATACAAATTAATACTATATGTTGGTCTTAAGCCCCTTAATGGGCATAGCCGTCAAGCTAAGAAAAAAGATATAGTTTATATGGGGGTATCCAATGTATAATACAAGGGGTACAAAGTAATTTACATTCTGTATTTCAATCAAAAAAGATTGAAGAAATAGC
>CAIKVR010000352.1 GCA_903830915.1 uncultured Bacteroidales bacterium | reverse complement strand
GCTGATCGAAGATGCCGACTTGACGGCATTACAAGGATTTAGCGGATTTACACAGATCGAAGATGCCGACTTGACGGTATAAAATATAAATACGGATCAATAAACGGATTTTAGTCCCGATAATTCGGGACTAATTTAAAAGAACTAAGTCTTTATCATTCCGACTTGTCGGAATAAAATCCGTTTTAGATCTGCTATATCAGCGTAAAACTGCGTTCTATTTTTAATCTTAATAAAATACAAATACAACATTGTTCAGGTTAATTATTTCGTTAGTTTTCAGGATTAAAACTGATTAATTTTCCAACTGTTTTTTGTGTTATTTCAGCCGATAATTCGTTTGCTAGGTTATCTATTGACTTAATATTTCGGTTGGCTGTAAAAGTTGAATGTAAAGTTAGAATTCTAAAAAAGTCAGTGTATATTTTATCTTCAGGTGAGTTGACTAATTCCCATTTCCAATTTCCGGGAACTATATTTTTGTAATCAATTTTGCTGTTTGCATACTCAATGGCATCGGTTTTTGTCAGCGGTATTTCATCCGAAACAAGGATTGAACCGGTCTCGGTTGATGTAAGTTGAAATTTGAAAATACAACTCACGCTGTTAGTCTGATTGAAAACGTTATATTTGATTTTTGTGTATTCGTAATCAGTAACATTCTGCCCGTTAACCACAGTGGTTTTAGCTTGTTTGTAGTAGCCTTTTGCTTCGCTTTTGATTAAATTACCCTGCGACACATTTAGATTTAATACTTTGCAGGACAATATGGCTTTTTCTCCCATTAGTTTCCCTGCCTGAGCACTCGAATTCTGATTGATTAATCCGGTAAGTCCAAGTTTTTGCTCGTTCAGCATTTCGTCCCTGTTGGTTCTGTCAATTACTTTCAGAAATGGACTACCCGAATTAGTAAGTGCAGAAATCACAGAACTCCTGAGTCTGAATCCAAATGTCGGATCAGAATTGAAGTTCTCGAAAGGCTTAATCGATATCGGGTAAATCGCAGCATTCAGGGCATCTTGTTTTAACTGAACAGCTTCCTTATATCCACCTATTTCAGCCATAATAGTATTGAATGAATAGTACGATTTACGAAACTGTCTGTTGTCCATATACCCTTTTCCCTGACGATAAATTGGTTCGTAATGTGCTGTTTGCCAAAGTTCTTTTACATCTTTGTATCCATTTTCCAATGTCAGAATTTCATTGAATATCGGTTCACATTCGCTGAATTTTTCTTCATTAAGGAGTTTTATACCCTGTTTGTATCTTTCTTCCACCAGAATATGCTTCACATCGTTATACTGTTCTTCGTACGAGTTTGGAAAATCAAGTTGAACTCCAATGGATGAAAATCGCCGATTAAATTCTTTCGCGTTTAAATAAAGATACACTGCGGTTTTACTGTCGCCTGCGGCATACGATTTACTGAATTTGCCCAATTTTTCATCCAAAGTTAGTTGTCCATTCCTTTTTGCACCGATTTTTGCATTAATATTTTCTTTGTCGGCAATCAATGATTTCAGATAAAGTTCTGCAGCATCTTCAAAAAGTCCTGCTTGCTCGTTTTTCAGGGCAAGTTTGGCATATCGTTGTGATGCACAACCTACTATGAACAGAATTGTAAGGATGTAAATAATGAACCGGCTGGTGTTTTTGCGAAAATTCTCCATGATTTATTTTTTCTTTAATTTAAAATATCTTTCTGTACATTCACTGTTGCCTGCGAATGATCGGATGAGTAGTCAAATAACAGATTTCCTTTTCGGGAAATCATTTTTATATAATTAAGGTTGTACCAAACCACCAGTTTACCAACCTTTATGCCCGACAAAACATCTAGTTTATAATCTCCACCAGGCACTTCTGATATAGAAATGGTGCTGTTGTTTGTTACTTTCACCTTATCAAAACCGATGTCTTTTCCACCTTGTGTAAGTATAGTTATTACTCCTTTCGAGTTCTGAACGAAGTTAATTTTACCGAGATTGGAATAGATGTTCGGACATAATCTGCTGAAACCGGGATTGTTTTTATCCAGTGCTTCTTTTATCTTGGAACCAGTTAGACTTACGCCCATAAATTTCACTAACCGAATGGCTGCCATAAGTCCGGCTATTGCTTTATCAGCCTGCTGAGCCACAAATCTGTCACTTTCAATTCGCAATAAATCAGACAAATCAGCTGCACTCTCAGAAGCAAAAGCCACTTTCTTCTCGTTTCCTGCAACAGCAAGCGCATTGTTTAACATCCCAGAATAGAAAATTCCACCATTTGTATCAACAAATAACCCAAGTGAACGGTCATCTGGTTGAGTGGACGCATGTTTTGCAGGTTGTTTTACACCCTGACCGGAGAAAGTTACTGAAAATGCAGTTGAGGTGGTATCGGGCAACGTTTCCAGTCCGCCGCGGTTAAGCCATTGTAAATCGCCTGATGGTGAGTATGATGCAATAAATAAATCCGTTTTTCCACGAGCCGAACTAATACTTTTCTCACCTAAGCGGATTGAACCGGTAAAAACTCCTGCAACGATTACATTGCCCAAAGGAGATGTTTCGACAGACATTCCTACTGCATTGCCACTGGCTACTACTGACTTAGCCCAAACTGTTTCGCCGCTTTGGTTCATTTTCGCTACAAAACAATTGTGTGAATTGGAAGTGCCTCCCAACGTTGCAGAACCTAACTGAACAGGATTTGAAAAATATCCGGTAATCAGAATATTTCCATCAGGCAGTATTTTGCTGTTTTTTAAGTTGCTCCCTTTGTAGCAACCTTTACTTTGGGCTTCTCTCCATATTTTATCCACCGAAACTTCTTCCGCATTCCTGTTTTTTATATCCAGAATCTGAGGCGATGCAGTTTTGTATTGTGGCATAGTCAAACCAACTGGTGCATTCACATAAGTGGGGTCGGATATCACAAACTTACTGTTCTTATATACCAGGTAATCACCCATAACCGGTGCTGTAAAACCTACTGCTGCCGCCACATGTTCAGGATATTCAAGGCCTATAACCTTTAGACCCAATACTTCCCGCACTAAATAAGTAAACAGCACATCGCGGTCATCACAATCGGAATATGGATAATAGAAAATTTCATCCACAAAATCGAACTTCTCTTTTCCAAATTGCTCATCATCAGTTTTATACTGAAAAGCTGTTTGAACAAAATGTAGAATCAGATTCACGGCTTTTTCTTCTGTCAAACCCGTAACTATTGGTTTAAATGCTGCAGCCAGCGATTCTTTTGCCTGAACTGATGCCGCTGCATTGAGGTTTACACTGTAATCAACCAGTGGATAATCTTTGTAGAAATTCACCAAATCCGGATCGTAACTGATATGAATATCGTAAGGTTTATCCTCAAATGTAAAACTAAGCGTTTTATCCACCGTTTTTCCGGAAAAACTGACTGGTGAACTAATATTAAAATCAAACGCCCGTCCGGCTGCCTGATAATCTTTGTCGTAAGTAAAATAATTACCGCTTTGCAATTTAGGGAAAATGTAATAATTCAAGCCGTTCAATGTCAAAAAGCTTGTGGCGTACACTTGTTGCAAGGTTGGAATTAATAGTGCGATTTCAGAATTTTGATAAGCTACACGTACTCCGTATCCCGAACGAACCAATATGAACCAGCTGAGCAATCGGGCAGTGTTTTCATTTTTGGGGTATAGTTTTTTTGCAAATTGCTGAACAATCATAAAATAACCAAAGTCGTTTATGTTCATGTCACTCTTGGTTTGAAGCAATTGTTCTATAGTCGGTGTATAATTGGTTGTACTGATTTTTTCCCAAAATCCTCCGATACCAATCTGGTCAATTGTTTGTAAAGTGTATTTTTCCATAGCCCCATCATACGGAATTTCAATATTCCTGCCATAAAAAGAAAAACCGGCAATGGACATATTTGGCTGTTTTTCAGCAGGTTTCCTTATTGGTTCAACGGGTTGAGGAATTGGCTCGGCTGCTACTGTTTTAGGCAGAGCAGCAGGTTTTAATGCTTGAACCTCAACTGAGAGAGGATCAATTTTGACAATTGGTGTCTTTCCTGATACGATGGCGGGAGGATTAAAAACCGGAATAGTCAGCGGTTTTGGCTTTTCTTTAAGTTTTTTTCCACTGAAAACCTGATAATTTTCCCACTCCTTGAGCAAGTAGTCTGTCCATTCTTTATCGCGTTTCAATACATAATCTGCGTATTCTTTTTGCAACCTGGCAAGCCCTTCGTTTTGCTCTTTATTGAAATTCTGCACTTTAGTTTGCTCATTTTTCTGATATTCCTCAAATGTCTGAGCCGATAACCCACTGATAATGAATATAAACATTGTCGTGAAATACAAGTTCCATGTTCTCATAAATAATGAATAGAGTTTGTTATTAATTGAAGCCTCGATAAAAATAAATCAACATAATTTATTGATTAGCAATGTATCCTACTGTGTTAATTGGTTTTGTTGATAATTTAATTTGTAGTTGAAAAAACGATTTAAATAATCCGATAATAATAGATTGATTGATTAATTTATTGGTTGATATTGGAAATCTGTAATATTTAGATAATCAGTTATATATATGGTCTAGTGACAGGTTATTTGGAGCTTATAAAATATAGAATTAATTGAATGTAAAATTTCAGAACAAATCTATTAAATTTTTCTAAATATGTGTATTTCTAATACATTATTTTTGATTTTATTCACACATATAATTTATTACTGATTGCCTGGAATTTTAAATAATACATTAATACTTGATAATATTTTGTGTTCTTCAACTAATATCATTTGAATTTTTGCACAACAAACGTTAATTGACAGGGCTTATATCATTAATTAGACTAAATTGATTATCAAAACAGGTTTAATAATTATATCAGATAATACTCTTTGGGTAAATTTTTATAGTTTTGTAGAGATTAAGATTTTTACGACTGATTATTCGGATGTAATTAGTTTTAGGTATTTATGTTTCCATTTAAACCTTTAATGAAAACAGGAGTCTAACATTTGTTAATTGCAAAATATAAAACAATTTATTAGAATCAAATCATATATTTCTGTGTTTTATGAAACAAGCATTACACCATGTGTTTAAGCAAAAATTCATGATTGTGCGAGTTTCATACGACCTTAAAAAACAATTAATTACGTATGAAATTTAAATTCTTTTTATTCCTGAGTTTATTTCTCAGTGTTACCTTTCAGACTTTTGCTGTAAATTCAAAACCAAACCTTTCTTTCTCACAAATACTAAACTTACGGTTTAACAGGCAATGGACGAAGCTTTTACAGGAAAAAGTTTATGTTCATACCGACAAACCTTATTATAGTGCAGGTGAGGAAATATGGTTTAAAGCTTATCTGGTTAATGCAACTACCAACGAGCCTAATGCGTTGAGCAGATATGTGTATGTAGAGTTAATTGATAAACTGGATTCGGTGCAATACAGAGTTAAACTTCGTAAAGATTCCTTGGGTTTTGCAGGTCATATTAAACTAAAACCCGAATTACCAACAGGTTACTACAAACTTAGAGCTTATACTTACTGGATGCAAAATGCAGGAAGTGATTTCTTTTTCAAGAAAGATTTATTTATAGGTAATGCCATAGATGACCGTATTTCAACCAAAATTTCGTATGGAATTCCTGTTGATGGTGTTATACCGGTAATCCTTAGTTTTAGCGATGCGGTTCACAATCCGATTGTTGGGAAAAAAGTTGAGATAGCTGAGAATTGGGATGGAGGGAGCAAAAGGAAGGTAGTTCGCACAACGGGCAAAGAGGGAGAAATTTATTGGAAAATAAAGGTTGCACCCAATGACAGTTCAAAGAAATACATGGAAGTGTCTCTAAAAGATGAGAAATATACAACAAATCTGTTTTTGCCAAAATTCAGCAAAGATTTTGATGTACAGTTTTTCCCTGAGAGCGGTACTTTTCTGAATAATTCACTTCAAACTGTTGCATTCAAAGCGATTGGCAGGGATGGATTGTCAGTTGAAGTAAGCGGTAAAGTGCTCTCAGATAAAAATGAGGAGATTTGTGATTTTTCGACACTAAATAAAGGTATGGGTAAGTTTTCAGTACAGACACAACCAGGCGAAAATTATTACGCCATTGTAAAGTCGAAGGAAGGTGTTGAAAAACGTTTTGAATTACCCAAAACACAACAGTCTGGTGTAGTTATTCACTTATTATATAACCGTGGAAAAATATTGTATGAAATTACTAATAATACAGGCTTACTAGATAAAAAACTCTACTTGCTTCTACATTCACGTGGAAAAGTGTTTGTATCTCAGGCTTTAAGAAGTCTTGAAGGTCAGATTTCCGAATCCCTTTTGCCTTCGGGTATTGCTTCTTTTGCCGTGGTAGATTCGCTGGGACATACATATTGTGAACGATTAACTTTTGTGCGAGATTTTGATTTTCCGATAATGAGTATGCAAAGTGATAAACCCAATTATGGTAAACGGGAACAGGTTAACCTTGATTTTAAAATTAAATCGACTCAATCACTTCCGTTAAATGGTAATTTCTCACTTAGTGTTACCGATAGTCATGCAGTTATACGCGACTCGTTGAGTGACAATATAATCAGTAATTTGTTACTTACTTCTGAAATTAAGGGATTTGTGGAAGATCCTAATTCTTATTTTGTAGATGATAAAATTTCAACACGAGAAAAGACTGATGTGCTCATGCTGACTCAGGGATGGCGTAGATTCAATACTGCTGATGTATCTAAGGGTATTTTTATGCCAACAAAATATTATATGGAACAGGGTCAGGCTTTGTCAGGTAAAGTGTTGAATTTATTTAATGCACCTTCCAAAAAGTCAAATGTGACTATGATTTCGTCCTATAGAAATACTATCAGACTTGCTAAAACAGATACGCTTGGCAGGTATCTGATTGACGGAATTGAATTTCCCGATAGTACAACTTTTGTTTTAAAAGCAAAAAAACCGAAAAGTATTACGGATGTTGAAATTGTGCCAGATCCCGATGACTTTCCTAAATCTCAGGTATTTATTCCTACTCCTTTGAAATCAACCCCAGACAATAATAGTCGGGATGAGTATTTTAAAATGAGTAAGGAAAAATACTATTATGAGGGTGGAATGCGGTTTATTAACTTGGATGAAGTGACTGTGAAAGCAGATAAGAAAAAAACAGGTATGGATAGTTACTATTCAGGTATGGCAGATAACGAAATCACTTCTGAAATGCTTGAAAGAAACCCGGGAACAACCATTTTGAATATGCTATATACTGTCCCTGGCATTCAGGTAAATGGCGATCAGGTTTCAATTCGGGGAGCTTTGGGTAATCCAATGTTTTTGGTCGACGATATTGAAATGCTTGATATTACAGAAATTAGCTATCTCAACACCAATGATGTTGAAAGTATTCAGATATTCAAAGGTGCAAATACCGCTATTTTCGGATCACGTGGAGGTAATGGTGTGATTGCTATCCGATTAAAGCAAGGTGTAAATCTTAAAACACCTACTCCCATTAGTTTGGCTGTTATTACTCCGTTTGGATATCAGAAACCGGCTGAATTTTATGTGCCAAAATATGATCTGGATAGTGTCTATAAAAGTTCAAATCCAGATTTACGAACTACAATATACTGGAATCCAACACT
Organism: uncultured Bacteroidales bacterium; assembly: GCA_903830915.1. GTDB lineage: Bacteria > Bacteroidota > Bacteroidia > Bacteroidales > Paludibacteraceae > Paludibacter. The sequence continues at coordinate 11,176 of CAIKVR010000352.1, read as the reverse complement.
CACCTCCGATACAACCGGTGTATTCCACATAAAATTTTATACAGCTGATAAGGCATTTAATTATTCAGTTGTGGTAGAAGGAATATCGAAAACTGGTGAAATCTGTCATTATGAAGGAATTCTTAAAAGACGAAACGAATAGATTTCGTGATTCAGGTAAAATAAAATCGCACTTAAATAGAAACGCTCATAAACTTTTGTTTATGAGCGTTTTCGTTATTGAGATAATTCAAAAATTACTGAACTTTATAAATATCAACATCTTCCACTTCAAACTTCTTGATGAAAGCTGCATGACGACGAACTTCCACTTCTCCAAAGTTGAGATAAACCTCAGCTGATTTACGGTACAAATCTTCCGTGTCGCGTGAAGCATCGATTAGTAGCAAGTAACTCATTACAATGTGTCCGGCCATTTCTACCAATCTGCGAGCCTGGAAATCAAGATATTCCTGATTTTTAGTTTCGTTTACACGGTTTACAGCATGTTCGAACAAATTGGTCATAATCTGTAAGCGTTTGCGCAACGATGTGAATTCAGGGTTGATAGGCTGAGCATCATAGTCACGAATAATTTTCAGGTAATTACCGGTGGTTACGTGGCGGATAGCCGCTACAACCTGCAATTGTGAAGTTCCTTCGTAAATAGTCATGATACGTGCGTCACGGAAATGACGTTCGCAGGCATAATCTTTCATAAATCCGGAGCCACCATGAACCTGAATGGAATCATAAGCATTCTGGTTTGCATATTCGCTGGTAAACATCTTCAGCATTGGAGTTAAAGCATCTGCAAGCTTGGAATATTCTTTGTATTCAGCTTTTTCTTCAGCTTCCAGTTTGCGTTCATTTTCAATAGCTTCATAAGCTTTGTAAATGTCTACAAATCGGGTAGTTTCATAAAGTAATGCACGTGAAGCATCTAATTTTGCTTTAATAACCGATACCATTTCGTAAACAGCCGGAAATTCAATAATGGCTTTGCCAAATTGTTTACGATCGCGGGCATAAGCCAACGCTTCGTTGTATGCTGCTGCCGAAAGTCCAACCGATTGAGCACCAATTCCAAGACGGGCTCCATTCATCAATGACATCACATATTTGATTAGACCCATGCGGCGAGTTCCAACCAATTTGGCCGGCGTATTATTAAACACTAATTCGCAGGTTGGAGAACCTTTGATACCTAATTTGTTTTCGATACGACGAACTAAAACTGTATGATCATGTTTGTTATCAGCAACAAAATACGATAAACCACGTCCATCGCTTGTTCCTTCTTCCGAACGTGCCAAAACCAATTTTATTTGAGCATCACCATTGGTAATAAAACGTTTAACGCCGTTCAAATACCACATTCCGTCAGCTTCGTTGAAGGTAGCTTTCAGCTGTACTGCCTGTAAATCAGAACCTGCATCAGGTTCGGTTAAGTCCATCGAACAGGTTGCACCTTCGCAAACTCGTGGCAAAAATTCAGCTTTGATTTCGTCGGAAGCAAATTCAGCAATTGTTTCAGCACAATCCTGTAAGCCCCAGATGTTTGCAAAACCGGCATCGGCACGTGCCACCATTTCACCTGACATTACATAAGCAACAAAAGGAAAATTCAAACCACCGTATAGACGTGGCAATGTAATTCCATAAACACCAGCCTGAGTCAGTGCATCGTGGTTTTCCTGAGTTCCACGGGCATAAATCACTCGGCTATTTTCAACCTGTGGTCCATCGTGGTCTACGCTTTCGGCATTTGGAGCAATAATATCACCCGCAATCTCGCCGATAATTTCTAGAACTTTTTCGTAGTTATCAATAGCATCTTCAAAATCGCGTGATGCATAATCAAAATTGTCTTTGTCAGCAAAGTTGCGCTCCTTGAGGGCAACAATTTTCGGCATCAAGGGATGTGAAAGCTGAAACTTTATGTTAGGATTGTCGTTAAAAAAATTCATTTCTATATAGTTTATAGTTTGAAGTTTATAGTTAGTAGATTTTTTACGTTTAAAGTTTCTTTTTCGGAATTCTTGTTTAATAAAAATGAATTCTTAGATATTTACTATAAACTACCTACTATGAACTATAAACTATTTACTGTTTTTCTTATAATACTTAATCATTTTTGGAAGTATGTCTTCTACAGTTCCGGTAATCACATAATCAGCTATTTGATTGATAGGTGCTTTCGGATCGCTGTTGATGGCAATAATCATGGCACTTTCCTGCATACCGGCAATGTGCTGAATCTGACCTGAAATACCACATGCAATGTACAATTTTGGACGAACGGTTGTACCTGTTTGACCAATCTGACGTTCATGTTCAGAAAATCCGGCATCCACTGCAGCACGTGAAGCTCCAACTTCGCCACCCAATGTAGCAGCAAGTTCGTGCAATAATTTGAAATTTTCTGCACTACCAACGCCATAACCACCTGAAACAATAATAGGTGAACCCTTTATGTTCAGTTTCGATTTTTCGATATGGCGCTCAATCACTTCGATAACAAAATCGGTATCAGCCACGTATTTTGATACTTCCAGTTTGTGGGTTTTACCTACAAATTTGGCATCTTTAATTTCTTTTTTCATCACACCTTCACGAACAGTTGCCATCTGTGGACGGCAGTCAGGATTCACAATAGTTGCAACGATATTTCCACCAAATGCTGGACGAATCTGATAAAGCAGATTTTCGTACACTTTTCCGGCCTTTTTATCTTCGTAAGTACCAACTTCAAGCGAAGTACAGTCGGCAGTTAAACCGCTAAACAAAGCAGAAGATACACGAGGACCTAAATCACGGCCGATAGAGGTTGCGCCCATAAGACAAATTTGCGGTTTTTCTTCTTTAAAAAGATTTACCAACAACGATGTATGAGGCAATGAAGTATATGGAGCAAGCCGTTTATCGTCAGCTAAATGAAGTATTTCCACACCATAAGGGAAAACCTGCGCAGCAATGCTGTCGAGTTTGTAACCTGCAGCAACAGCTTCTAATTTACAATTCAGTTGTTTAGCCAAAGACCGGCCTTTAGTTAGCAATTCCAGGCTCACATCGCCTACAATGCCATCTTCAATTTCAAGATATACAAATATATTGTTCATGGTAAATTATCCTATCGTATGGTTAGCAATTAATTCTTTCATCAGGTCTTCAATTTCTACGTCAGCAGCTGTTAAACGTTTACTCTCTTTAGCTGTAAACACCACATTTTCAATTTGTTTCACCTTGGTTGGTGAGCCTGAAAGTCCCAGCCACTTAATTTCATGTTCGATATCGCTTACACCCCATTCGTTAATGTTCAGATATGGACGTGAATCGTAGAAGTCGGTATAATCATTTCCTGATTCCTGTTTTTCGGTAGGGGTGGCAGCACGTTTAAATTTCATGGTGAGTTTAGCGTGTCTTGGACGGCACTCAGGAGCAGTACCATTAACGGTTATAACCATTGGAAGCGAACCTCTAACTACTTCTACACCACGTTCCAAACGGCGTTTTACTGTAATTTTGTTGTCGGATAAATCCAGAATCTCTTCAGCATACGTAATTTGAGGTAATCCAAGTTTTTCAGCAACCTGTGGACCTACCTGAGCAGTATCACCATCGATAGCCTGACGGCCACAAACGATAATGTCAACTTTACCCATTTTACGAATAGCACATGCCAGTGCATACGAAGTAGCTAGAGTATCCGACCCTGCGAATTCGCGTCCGGACAACAGATAACCACCATCGGCACCCCGATACATACTTTCACGGATAATTTCGGCAGCACGTGCAGGTCCCATTGTCAGGACATGGACAGTTGCACCCTCAATTTTACTTTTCAAGCGAAGAGCTTGTTCCAACGCGTTCAAATCTTCGGGATTGTAGATGGCCGGAAGCGCAGCACGGTTAACAGTACCGTCGGCTTTCATTGCATCTTTCCCTACATTGCGAGTGTCGGGTACTTGCTTTGCAAGAACAACAATTTTAAAACTCATTTTCTGATAATTAGATTAATATATTTTGGACTGTCTGTTTATTTCTTGCCGCAGTATCATTTTTCTTAAATTTAATCCTGAATATCAATGGATTGAATCATTGAAACTACCCTGCAAAAAAGAAGCGCAAATGTAACATTTTTTGTTGAATTTCCAATGTTTTCAATACGTTTTTTAGGTTGCGCCTTTCTGGAAATCAAACTATACAAAAAAAACGTGGGACTTTTCACAAAGTCCCACGTCGTAATAGGTATTAGTTTTTTTAAGGTATAAAAAAGATTGTGTTGTTTAGTTAACCATGCAAATAAACGGGTTAAAACGGAGTTCTACAAGTCGAAAAATATGTTTTACAACTATCTTTTTGTTGTGATTAACAATTTATCTCTGTTTTATTAAAACGTTTAGTTAGTTTAAGTGCAGATAATCAGAGATTTATATTTTATCGTGTTACAAAAGTTAGAAAATGTTATATTTTCGCATTTTTGACGGATTTTGACAGAAATTTTTCAATTCTGCTGAAATCAAATACAAAGCTAAATAAATTTTCAATAATTTTATTCAAAACAGCTATTTAATATCACTGTTTAAGGTTCCATGTACTGAAAGCTATAAAATTCATCAGATTTCAGTATCTTTGCAAGCAAATATGTATATTATATGAAGAAGATTTTTCTGCTTTTTTTGCCTTGTTTTTTTTATATATCTTGTGTACAAACGTCTAAAAGTGAGCAAACTAAAGAGAAAGTAACTGCTGTTCCTGTTTTTAATCCGGATTCAGCCTATCAATTTACAAAGAGTCAGGTTGATTTTGGAGCGCGTGTTCCAAATACAAAATCACACGATGACTGTGCTACTTATTTGACAATAGAACTGAAACGATTTGGAGCTGAAGTCGTTCAACAAAAAGCTGATTTAATAGCATTTGATGGCACGGTTTTAAAATCAACAAACATTATTGGTTCATTTAATCCAAAAGCTGAAACCAGAATCTTGCTCATTTCACACTGGGATTCACGTCCGTGGGCGGATCACGATCCCGATCCTGCAATGCGCAAAAAACCGGTTATGGCTGCCAACGATGGAGCCAGTGGAGTGGGCGTACTCATGGAAATGGCAAGGCAGATGTATAAAAATAAACCAACAGTTGGTGTTGATATTTTCTTTTGTGACTCGGAGGATTACGGTCAGCCGGAAAGTGTATCAGGTGGTAGTAGCGAAACATCATGGTGTCTTGGTACTCAGTATTGGGCTCATTCTCCGCATGTGGCAGGTTATAAAGCACGTTTTGGAATTTTGCTCGATATGGTTGGTGCTTCTCAGGCTACTTTTTATCGCGAACAATCTTCGGAATATTATGCAGGAAATGTGGTTGAAAAAGTTTGGTCAACTGCTCAGAGTCAGGGTTTCGGACAATTCTTTATCAACGAAAAAGGTGGAGGAATTACAGATGACCATATTTTTGTTAATCAAATAACCGGAATTCCAACAATTGATATAATTCAATATGACCCAAAATCCGGAAGCGGTTTTGGAACATATTGGCACACCACACACGATACGATGGATAAAGTGGATAAAGTCACTCTGAATGCTGTGGGAACAACGCTGATGCATGTGGTTTACAATGAGAAATAGTTAATAGTCAGCAGTCAATAATAAGTAATAAAGAAGTATGTCAGTTCGATATAAAAAAATAGCCGTAAAAATAGGAAGCAATGTGTTGACACGTGGGGATGGAACACTTGATATTACGCGTATGTCGGCATTGGTGGATCAGATTTCGCAGTTACACAAAAAAGGAGTTGAGATTGTAATGGTTTCTTCGGGTGCTGTGGCTTCGGGACGAAGTGTGTTGGGCATTACCAAAAAGATGGACGTGGTTGATCAACGTCAGTTATTCTCAGCTGTTGGTCAGGCCAAGCTAATCAATCATTACTACGATTTGTTTCGCGAACATGGCATTATGGTGGGACAGGTGCTTACGATGAAAGAAAATTTCAGCAGTCGCCGCCATTACCTTAATCAGCGGAATTGTATGCGTGTGATGCTCGATAACAAAGTGATTCCCATTGTAAATGAAAATGATACTGTTTCGGTTACCGAACTGATGTTTACCGATAATGATGAACTTTCGGGACTTATTGCTTCGATGATGGATATGAATGCACTGATTATTCTGAGCAACATCGACGGGATTTATAATGGTTCACCTACTAATCCTCAGTCGAAAGTTATTCGGCAAATTGAGAAAGGAGAAGATATTTCTGATTTTATTGAAAGTTCCAAATCTACCTTTGGACGTGGCGGCATGCTGACCAAAACAAGCATTGCCCGAAAAATTGCGGATGAAGGCATTGAAGTGATTATTGCCAATGGAAAAAAGGATGGAATACTGTTGCAATTGCTTGATAAAAAGGCTGATACCGTTTGTACCCGTTTTGTGCCTGCTAAAGAAGAAGTTTCCAGCGTAAAGAAATGGATTGCTCACAGCGAAGGTTTTGCTAAAGGCGAAATTCACGTGAATGAAAATGCTGCTAACGTGCTTACCGGCGAAAAAGCGGTGAGTTTATTGCCAATCGGAGCAACAGCCATTATTGGCGATTTTGAGAAAGACGATATTGTGAAGATTATCAATCACAAAGGTCGGTCACTTGGCATTGGAAAAGCGCAATATGACAGTGAAAAATCACGCGAAATGTTGGGCAAAAAGAACCAGAAGCCCCTGGTACATTGTGATTATCTGTATCTAGAATAAATTGAAAAAAAATGAAAAGACTACAAACATTTTTTTTCAATAGTTACACATTGATTGGTATGTTCTGCTTTATTACTCAATCAATTTTTTCAAATCAAGTACCTGGTTATATAGTAACCCTGAAAAACGATACAATTTGTGATACAATTCAGGCTTTTGAGAATATAAACATATTTAATGTGGGAATTTTTGATGTTGATCAAAATTGCTTCAATACAAAGGTATCTTTTAAAGCAAAAAATGAAACGAGATTCAAAACTTATTATCCTGAAAATATTAGAGAGTTTGATTTCAGGTTTAATGCTGTACATTATATTTACAAAAGTTTTCAGATTGAAAGAAATAGTATCTTTGAATCCGAAAGCAAACAATGTAGGTTTCTTTGTTTATTGTATAGGGGCTCAATAGACCTTTTTCAGGATGTTTTTTTTGTTACAAATTACAACAATACCAAAAAGGAGAGCCCTGAAATATCATTTACGGATTATTTTTTATTTTCCCCTACAAAAAATTTAATTAAAGTTGAAAAAACCAATAAGTATAGAAGAGTTCGTGATTTGCTTGCTGAGTTTAATTTTGATAATCGGTTTTAGAGAAATTACCTGATAAACTTAATTTCAAAGATATAAAAATGATATTGAAGCTCTACGATAATTGGCTTAATGTACATAATAATACTCATTGATTCTCTGTCAGATACAATATCATTCGTTCAATAGCTTCTTTGCAAACCGGACAGAATTCAGGTGCTTTGTTGGTCCTCATTCGGCAATCATAACATGGTCTGTACATTCCTTTTTCAGGTAACCGCCACCTTCGAAAGCACCAATTTTGATTTTTGACGAGTCGCATACCGGAGTAGGAACTGTAGTTCCCTCTGCCACAGAATTTTTCCATTTCATATCAAAATGAATCAGCGATGTGATATTTGGTTCCCAAGGTTCTTGTTTAATATTGTACGTTCCATCCAACACATCTTTGTCGTAAAAATACTCATCGGCCAATCCGGCAAATGAATGTCCAAACTCATGCACAGTTACTTGTGTGGCCAGTTTGTTGTCAGCCGCCGTAAGCGCATAGAAGTTGTAAATACCACCTCCACCGTAAGTTGACGTATTGGCAAGTACATAAATCGCATCGTAAGGAACCAATGCTGCCAAGTCATGCAGATTGAAAGAACATTCCGTAGTTAGGTAGCGTGGTTCGTAAAAAGTATAGAAATGCGAACTGACAGCCGTGTTTTTCCAACCGGATTCCTTTGCCAGCGAAATTCCAGATTCTTCGGATTGAGCTGCAATTGCATAAATATTGATTCGGTTTTTGTACTTGGTGAAAGGTTCGTGGGTCAAAAGATTTTCAGCTAATTGTTGTGCATTTTTGAAGAACTTATTTTGCTCTTTTTCAGTATAACCTTCAGCAACAACAGCAATGTCAATCGCCTTTTCAGGTACTGCATTTTTGGAAATCATTTTTATAGGAACAGTTTTCGGAGTGGTTTGTTGAATTAATTTATCGGTTGGTGAAAGAGAATAACTGAACAATTCCTGCCATTTATCAAAATCCAATCTTCTTTCAATGATCAAATTTACAGCATGTTGTGGAAATGGAAACTGAATAGTTTGCTCAAAACTCTTGGATACTTTAAGGGCTTCGGGTGTAGATTGCCATTCGTGAAACAAAGCATTAAAACCGTCAATGTAAATTTGTTGATTGGTCAGGCTGTCCAGTACCCGAAACCTAAAATCGCCCAAATTTAACGAATTGGAAAGGTGACTACGTCTTCCGCCCCAAAAAGGTTCTTGCTTAATTTTGTCCAGAAAAACTATTGTTTCACGCGCATTACCACAAAAATGAAAATCGACACGACAGGCTTTCTCAGTGAAGTAATCAGCAAATTTTTGTGCTGTAACTGATATGTTTAAAGAAAGGCTTAGTAATGCGATAAGAATTGATTTTGACATGATGGTTGAATTTAATGAAACAGAGTGCAAATTAAATAAAAATACAATTCAAAATACGTTAAAATAGAAAATCCTCCGTTTTTATTTCGGAGGATTTTAATCATAGATAAGAAAGTTTGATTGGATTATATGATTCCATTTGATTCAGTATTTTGATTTTTTGTACCCAAATCGGCAGTCTGAACAACTTTTCCATTGTCACAGATAGTGATAAATCGTCTTTCAGGCTTAGGGAATCCTGGTTTTTGAACCAATAAAACGTAATCTCCTTTGGCAACGTTTTCAATAACGAATTCTCCTGTTTCGTTGCAAATTTCGTTAGCTACTATTTCCATTGAACTCGCATCGAGTAGAGTCACTGAAGCATGATTCCCTTCAGGTCTGTCACTTTTTACAATTCTGCCTCGGATTTCGAATGTGTTTTGTGCGAAGAAAGTTGTACTGGCAAGTGCAAGTGCGGTGAGCAAAAAAGCTCTTTTTAAAATTGTTGTTTTCATGATTTTTGAAGTTTAAAATTAATTGTGTTTTGGGTTAATTTGAAATACCGGTTATTATATTGACGATGAAAATAGAAGTTTCTTACATCAAATTTTCTGATTTATTAGTTAGACGATATGAAACTTGGGTTTGGATTTATTTTTATGAAAATAGGTTGATAAATCTTATTATCAATAATCAAATATCTGATATTCAATTTATTGTATTATTTGCTAATTTTCGAAATGTTCATAACTATTCGGATTCAGCTTGGGTGGTTTTCTGAAAAATAAGTACCTTTGCCGCAATAAAAAATGAATTTTTCTATGATTTTTCGTTCTAAGTTGTCTGTTGGATTGCTCCTTTTTACGCTGACCTTTCTGTTGTCATCCTGCTCGTGGTTTCAGGAACCTTCCAAGTCATCTGCTTACATAACTCAGGTTTTCGATTATGTTTACGCTCCGGGGCAACATGCTCAACTGGTCAAAAAAACTGATAGTTCAAACTTTATCGGTGAACCTACCAGCGACAAAAGTTGGTTGTATTTGGGTGGATTTGGTGGTTATGTGGTTGCCGGATTCGATCATAATGTGGCGAATGAAGATGGATTTGATTTTGAGATCTTTGCTCTAAAAGGTGCTTCGCCCGAACCTGGAATCGTTTATGTTATGAGCGACACAAATGGTAACGGATTACCCGATGAAACATGGTTCGAACTCAGAGGAAATCAGTATTCGAAATCAAAACGAAATTATTGGGTTCGTTATAACAAAGCTGTTTCGGATACGAGTAACATAACATGGAAAGACAGTGAAGGAAAAAGAGGCGATTTAAAATCTGGTTATACAGCAACTTATAATACAAAATACACTTCAAGCTGGTGGTGGTCTGCCACAGCAACTGACAGTATTACCTTTTACGGAACGCGATTGCCCGATTCGTACATAAATACGTCAAGCACAAGTACACAGAACTGGGTTGTACCGCAAACGCTTTTCACATGGGGTTATGCCAAAAATCTGTATGGAACAGATTATGATTCGGATTTGGGAGCAAATAAGTTTGATATTTCTAATGCGGTTGATTCACTTGGAAATGCTATTAATCTGCCTCATATTCGCTTTATTAAAGTTCAAACTGCTGTTTTTCAGCAAGTTGGATGGCTCAATGAGGTTTCCACTGAAGTGAGAGGGGCAAAAGATTTGAGGAAATGAGATTTATTCAATCACAATTCCGTATTTATCAAGCAATCCACCTAAGCCCATTCGTGAGAATCGAGCTTTTTTTATGCGGTTTTGTTCGGGGTCGATTGAATAATTGAAAGATGTACTAAAATTAACTTTTTCGAGGTTTGTAAATTGAAAAACAGTTCGTTGCAAGTCGCAGTTATCAAAAACTGATTCAGTTAGTTCGGCTTCAGTAAAATCAGCTTCCTGTAGGTTACAGTTTTTGAAATGGGTCTTTTTGATTTTCCGTTTGTAAAATACTGACAGCTTCAAATCGCAGTTTTCAAATTTTACAGAAAACAAAAATACCCGACACCAGTCGAACTGAACTCCAACCAATTTGCAACCAAAGAATGAAATGTCGTTCAGGGTGCTTTCTGTAAGGTTGCACAAACTCAGATCACAATCCTGAAACGTACATTCACGGAAAATATTGTTTGATAAGTTGATACCATGAAAACTACAATTTACAAACATGCAATTTTCGTATTCCCCTTTTGTAAAAGCTTCTTCCGTAAAATTTATACGCTCAAGTAATAGATCTTCAGTCATTTGTTTTTTTGAAAAATAAAAGACTGTCACAATCAAGTTGCAACCTTTGATGTCGTCGTCTTTTTTTATCATGCCTTCCCCCCGGAATTTTTACTACCAGATGTTTCGGCTATTCCCCTTTGCGCCTTTATCAAAATACGCGCCCACTCGAATAAAAGCACAAGGCTCACTCTTAGGAGCGGAGGGAGTAGGATTCGAACCTACGAGACCCTTGCGGGCCTAACG
>CAIKVR010000351.1 GCA_903830915.1 uncultured Bacteroidales bacterium | reverse complement strand
CGCGAGACCCAAAAATAAAGACATTTCAGAAAAAGTCAAGACGGCTTCGATTAATTGATTGGGTAATAGTGCTCCCTTTCATTAATCTTTGTTTCAGTAAATCCATAGTAAATGAGCCGGAGAACAGCCTTTTTCGGACTACATACAAGGAGGTTCCGCAATGAGCTTCCTTTTTTTGTTCAAGAGTTTCCGGATAGTCCGGTGAATGTACGCAATGGAAATAAAAGGAATGATTATTTTAGCCAGTAATAAAATATTAAATCCAATAAACGAATGAATTTCGAGGTGATTGTATGATATTCTATTATACATTTCATAAATGTTTACGTAATTTGCAGTATAATAATTTTAAAAATAAACCAACGGAAAATGAGTAATACTAATTTTAAATATGCTGCCCTGACACTCTGTTTTTTAATACTATCACTAGGCGTAAATGCGTCGGAACTAGTACAAAAGACAATTAAAATAAACAGCAAAGAAAATGTTCTGATTGCACCCGAATCGTCAAGTTATAAATGGTATTATAACGGACAACAGTTGGCATTGACCGACAGGGAAATAAAAATCAGCTTACCGGGAACTTATGAAGTTGAAACTATCGACCAACAAGGTGTACCTTCGATTACTTCCATACAGGTAGGTGTGACTGCAAGTGGTAGTCTGATTAAAATTTTCGTTATAGGCGATTCGACAGTTGCAAATTATACAGTAACCCAATACCCATGGGCAGGTTGGGGACAGGAACTCAATCTCTTTTTCGATGCAAGCAAAATAGTTGTCAACAACAGAGCCAAAGGAGGCAGAAGTTCAAGAACCTATTATCAGGAAGGTAGCTGGGCAACAGTAAAGGCCGAACTGGATAGTAATAGTTATGTTTTTGTACAATTCGGACACAACGACCGTGATTTTTCTACTCCTGCAAGATATACTCCCACTGATAGCATGAAATATTATTTGAGGATTTATGTGAAAGACAGCAGGTCAAAAGGAGCCATCCCTGTATTAGTAAGCCCTATGAGCATGAATACCGGTACACGCAATGTATTTACCGAAAGTGGTAACGATTACAGAGGAGCTATGCTGGCGGTATCACAGGAACTCAATGTGCCTTTTCTTGATTTGAATACCAGATCATACAACTTTTACCAGCAAATAGGTACTGAATATGCCTCTTACTTTATACACATGGGGCTTGCGGCTGGCGAATATGCCAATTATCCAACCGGATATACTGACACTTATACGCATTATCAGGAGATGGGTGCACTTGCTATGGCCCGCATGATAACGCTGGAAATAAAGGACAAACAAACAAATCCGGCATTAGCACCTTTGGCAGCTGCGCTTAAACCATTATACCATGTTTCTGTTGGTTTGAAAGTTCCAACTGCAGCAATGGCGACCATTTCAGGCGATTATCCTGTGGGAGCAACGGTTACCCTGAAATCACGTAACAGCGGTATCCTAACAATGAAAAACTGGAATGATACAATTAATAAAACTACACTGACCGGTAATTTGGTCACTTTTGTAATGGCAGCACATAATTATAGCTTTGTAGGGAACCTTACTGACTGTAACGGAACATCGTATGGAACTGGAACTTATGACAATTGTGGTATTTGTACCGGCGGTACAACCAAACTTAATCCTTGCTCAAGCACCATCCCGTTTTCGGATTTTTGCGAAACAAACGCCAATGTGCAAATCAGTCTTGATAAAACACCGTATAGCTTTTATTTGAAAACCGACAGTATTGCCAATACCAGTATTTCCCAACAATTTAATGTTGCCAAAACAGATAGTTTTTTCTTTGCGGTTAACTACAACAATCCGGTATCTAACACCTTATTGAGAGTTTATGTAAACGATACTTTAAGAATTTCTAATCTGGTATTGACAAAAGGAACTTCATGGAATGTAGCTAAATTCTATTTGCGTTTAACAAAAGGACTAACTACAATTAAAATGAAACCCTTAACCTCAATAGGAGGGATTCTGTTCAATTATATGGCGCTCTATTCTTCAAACATTACCAAATTAAGCTGCACACCAACTACAGATAAAATTGGTGCATTCATTCAAAAGGATAGTTTAATTGTACTTGAAGCAGAAAATTACACTAAACTGAAAGCGGCTAAAAATGGCACTAAGTGGATAAAAGCGCTTTTAGACAATGCATCAAAACAAAATGTGGTAATTTCGCCGGCCGGAACTACTTATGCAACCGGCATTACGGCTCAAACCGATGCTCCTGCCCTAAGCTACAATGTTGATTTTCCACATACAGGTAATTACTCGGTGTGGGCTCGTGTGTATGCTTTTGATGCAACCGGTGACTCTTATCATCTGGGCTTAAATTCGGCTGTTTTACTGGAGAAAATCGACTTAGCTAACAGCACAAAAGTGTACGGAAGTTTCACCTGGCTGCATGTGGCTAACAGCAACTTAACGGTTTCCAGTACCGGCATTCAAAGCTTAGACTTGTATTGCCAGGAACCTAACCTGATTATCGACAAACTCATCCTGTCACTTAATCCAAATTATGTACCAACTGGAGTCGGTCCGGTACAATACTTCAATGCAGCTGACACATTAAAAGCGGGGCTTGATAATCCGATGATGAACGATCAGAATTTGAAAATAAGTGCTTATCCAAATCCGGCACAGGATCAGATTAAAATTGCTTACGACATGAGAGAAAGTAATTTTGTAAACATCAGTATTGAGAATCTGAACGGACAAACTGTTACAAATTTAATCAGTGAATATCAGCCTTTTGGAAATCATGAGTTTACATGGAATTTGAAAAATTCAACATCCAATGTAAGTCAGGGATTATACCTTATCAGATTCCAGATTGGAGATTCCTATAAAGTCCAGAAACTTTTGGTGATTCATTAATGATAACTTGCAAAATTTGAAATTTTAAGAATTTAATTCAATTAGAAATTCTGCTTCTTCAAACCTTTCAGCTAATGTAATCTTTTTCATAAAATCTTCAGAAAAGTCTAAATCATATATTTCTACAGTAAAGTAACCTACAAAGGAAGTTCAGAAATGTACTTCCTTTTTTTTATTAACTATTATATATCAATGTCGTTTACATTAGCACTTACAAATAAACAGGGGGAAAATCAGCAGGTTTTTTTTCTGACTTATTGTATTATCGTAGAGCCACATATCGAGTGTAATAATAGATGTCTAAAGTTTCGAATGTATCCTTTCACAATTTGCACGAATCGTTACCCCTTTTTGATTATTTTGTACATACTTCATTGATCATTTGTTAGTAATTTTGACTTTTGTTTATTGTGCATTAAATTGAATACCTGAAAAGACTTGTTTAGGATGATTTTAAATGCAGATAAACTCTTTGTTTTTCATTTGTCATAATACCTTACAAACTAAATATAATGAATAAAAAACTATTCAGAATCACATTGGTTTTGTTATTTACTACTGTCAGCTTTATTGCAGGAGCTGCCAATGTGGGCGATACACTTACCATCAGTGGAAAAAAATACAAATTGCTAAGCACAAACTTAATTACAAATCCGGGCTTCGAAAGCGATTTTACAGGTTGGACTGATGCAACTCTTTCAGCAGCAATACTTACATCGGCTAAATACAGTATAACTGCAACCGGAGGAGTTAATAATTCAAAATATCTCATTGGCTTAAACAATGAGAATTCAAGTTCTTCAGGTTCTATCGGGACAGGCTGGCAGCTTACTTCGGGCAAAAGTTATATTTTTGCTTTTCAGGTAAAATATCTGACCAGTACTACCGCTGCTGCTTCGGAAATATATCTCAAAACTTCACTTACCAACGACAAAACCGCCAACACCGAAACCAGTGTTTTGATTGGCAGTACTCAGGTAAACGGAGGTGGAGCTTGGACACAAAACTCTGTTTATTTTACTAATTCAAATCCTGTCTACAGCTATTTGCAGGTTCGTTTTCGTTGGTTGGGTAATCGGTTGGGGTTTGATGATTTTATGCTTTACGAAGCAACTGAAATTATAAATACTGCCGCCTTACAAACTGCTATCAACGAAGCACAGGCACTTTATGTTTCTACCGCAAATGGAGCTGCTGCTCTACAAACGGCTATAACAACGGCTCAGGGATTCCTCACCAGTACATCGTCGACCGAAGTTACAACTGCCATTGCGAATCTGCAAAAAGCCATTCTTACCTACAAATATGCCAATGCTTCGGCTGCAAATCCGCTGGATATGACAAGTTATATCAGAAATCAGGGATTTGACGCTAATGATACTGTGGGATGGAAAGGTGCTGGTACTGTGAATTACCATGAAGTGGAATTTTATCAAAGCACATTTAATATGTATCAGGTAATCAGCGGATTACCTGCCGGAAAATATCGGTTGAAAGCCAAGGGTTTTGAGCGTCCGAAGACCAATGATAGCGGAGCTGCTTATAAAGCCGGAACTGAGATAATTTATGCCCGTCTGTATGCAAAATCACCTGATTATTCTGAAGTAAATGTGTCTTTCAACTCACTGTACAAACATGCTTATACAAGTACAGGAACATTAAACGGCTATGTAAATACGATGGCAGCAGGCGAAACCATGTTTAGCAACACAACAACCAGCTATTATGATATGACTTTGTCAAATATCCTGCTTAACGAAGGGGCAAAACTGACTATCGGAGCAAAATCAGTCTTTCAGCAGGGTGGATATTGGGCTTTACTCGACAATTTCAAATTGGAGTATTTAGGC
Organism: uncultured Bacteroidales bacterium; assembly: GCA_903830915.1. Classification (GTDB taxonomy): domain Bacteria; phylum Bacteroidota; class Bacteroidia; order Bacteroidales; family Paludibacteraceae; genus Paludibacter. The sequence continues at coordinate 4,145 of CAIKVR010000351.1, read as the reverse complement.
ACAACCAACATCAATGATTCTGCTCTGGCTGTCAACAACAGAATTGTTGAAGCTCAAAGCCTATTGACACAACATATCCAAAACTCAGCTATTGCCGGATTGAATACAGCTATCGCACAGGCTCAAACTGCGACTGCTGCCAATCCGCTTGTGTCGGCCGACCTTACTGCTGCAAAAAAAGTAATTGATGCTTCCATCACAACCGCTTATTCTTCGTTAGCTGCTTATGTGAAACTACAAAAAGCGATTACTGATGCAAATCTAATTCTGACTTTTCTCGAAAAAGCCGATGAAATTACCAAATTGCAAACTGCCATCAGTTCGGCTACAATGAGTTATCAAAACCTGGATTTGACGCTGATTCAAATCACTGCAGCCACTACTACACTGGTAACAACTACCCGTAGTGTTGGAAAACAAATTTACAATCCTACATGGATGATGGGTGATATTTATAATTCATCAAACAACTGGTCGATAGATCGAAGCAAGCAATCGAAAAACTGGATTTTGTTCTGGGAACCCGGATATGGAGAAACAGCAGTATCCATCGTTGATGATTGCTTAACTCTTGCCGAGAAATGTTTTGCTTTTTATGCTGATTCCTTGAAATTCATCAATAGAGCAACTTCGAAAACCAATAACTATAAAATGATTATCCGCCTGCGCTACACTACCGATTGGGAAGCAACCGGATCGGGTGTGGATAACACTATTGGCTTACTTACACTTACATCCTGGGCACTTACTTCCAGAGGTGGTCAGACGATTGCTCATGAGGTAGGACATTGTTTTCAGTATCAAACCCATTGCGACAACAACGATTTAAATGGCTGGATGTATGGTTATGGAGTAAATGCAACAGGCAGTAACTGTTGGTGGGAGCAATGTGCTCAATGGCAGGCTTATAAAATTTTCCCTTCACAACAATTTACAAGCGAGTGGTTTTCGGGCTACCTGAGCAACGTACATAAGAATATTCTGAATGAAGCATACCGTTATAACGACTATTTCGTACAGGATTACTGGACTTACCTGCATGGAATGGATATGATTGGTCGATTGTGGAACAAATCTTATAGTCCCGAAGATCCTGTGGACACCTACAAACGCCTGAATGTAATTACTCAAAGTAAATTCAATGATGAGATGTGGGATTGTGCAGCTAAATTTGCTACCTGGGATATTCCGGCACTTAAATCGTACGGAACAGGTTACATTGCTTCGCGCACACAGCCTAAGTTGAACAATCAGGGAAGTTATGTATGGAGGATTGACTCTACAGCTTGTCCCGAGAACTACGGACACAATATAATCAAAGTGAATGTGCCACTTATTGCCAAAACTGTTACTGCCTATTTCGAGGGAAAAGCAGGTATTGCAGGCTTCCGTACCAATTACGTGGCTTATGCCGGATGGCGATATGGATTTGTTGCATTGCTCAAAGATGGGACTCGTTTGTACGGTGATATCAAGACGGCCAGTATGGCGGATAATGGCGGAAAAAGTAGCATAAGCTTTGATTGTCCTGCTAACTGTGCTAACTTATGGCTGGTTGTTTCTGGTGCGCCAAGCCTTCATTGGCGTCATGCCTGGGACGATAGTGATGCGAATGATGAACAGTGGCCTTATCAGATAAGCTTCAACAATACCAATGTATACGGTTATACCAATGTAATTAACGCTGCAGATAATCCACTTGAGACTTCTGTAGATTTACTGATTTATGGCCGGACTTTACATATCACTGATCTGCCGACTGAATCAACGGTAAGAGTTTACAACGTAACTGGCGCTTGCGTGTTGACCCAAAAAGTAAGTGGAACGAGTTTTGCCAGAGATCTGACATCAGGCATCTACATTGTGACTGTGAATTCGGGACAAAATATCTTGAATCGAAAGATAATGATTCAGTAGAAAGATAAATATTTCATAACTGTCAGCTACAAAAGGAAGTTCAGCAATGAGCTTCCTTTTGTGCATAGTATCTTACTGTTGCAGAGCCCAAATATCGACAACTCCATTGCCTTCTTCTGATTTAGCTAAAGTTCCGAAACCAATTGTTTAAGGCGGGTTTCAGCCATTTTCAGGTTATAGCGGAAATTGATTAGGCGGGTATTAGATTGAACGTAGTTTTCCTGCGCTAAATGTACCTCTGTCGATGTGGTTTGACCGTGTTTCAGACGTTCCATACTGATTTGAAGATTTTCTTTGGCCAGTTCATTGTTTTCGGCTTCAATCTTCAACAATTTTTGCTGGTTTTCGAATTCAGTCAATGTATTAAGCAAAGCTGTATTTACCTGTAATTTAATGCTTTGCAAATCAACCTCAGCCGTTTCTTTTTGAATTTTCGCAACAGTTTCTTTCCGCTTGGTTTCACCTGCATTATAAATTGGAATCACCAGCGAACCGCCAACCTGCGGACCAACAGCATTATTTTGTAATATTGTACCTGCTGAATTATTTGTTTGCGACAAATAATATCCGCCTCGTACACTCAGATTGGGAAGATACAAAGTCCGGTTTTCTTTCAGGGTAAGCTGAGCAATATCAATTTGTTTCTGAAAGCTGAGGATGCTGGTATTTGAACTATTTATTTTCTGTAGTAAAGCGGTTTTATCAGGACTATAATTCAATGAAATAGAATCATTTACCTCAATTGGTTCTTCGCCCTTTTTCCCCAACAATAAATTCAAATTTTTAAAAGATTCATCTATTGCAAATTGTTGATTAATAGCATTTTCATTCGTGACATTCAAATCTATTTTGGCCTGAAGTAAATCGGTTTTTACCAACGTACCGGCATTAAAGCCAGCCTGTGCAATGGACAATCTGTTTCGGTTGAACTCGAGAATTTCATTAATTGAATTCAATTGCTGTTTCTGACGAACCACATCGTAGTATGCCGAGATGACATTTGAAAGCGTTTGCAAAACTTTTTCTTTGAACTGAATTTCACCTAACGACTGAATTTCATTAAGTTTGCTTTTGGTCACAAACATTTTTCCACCATCGAAAAGTGTCCAGTTGAGTTGCAATCCTGCTGATAATGAAGAACTGCTAAGAGCCGGATAAGTATTGACTACTCCGGTGCCCAGTTTCTGAGTTGATTGGTTTACACCATAACTCCCTGAGCCACTAATGCCCACCGTTGGTAACATTCCGGCATTTCCGAGCGTATTATTCGCTTTTGAAATGGCTGCATCATTTTTAGCCACCCGAATATCAAAATTGTTTTTCAAAGCTATGCTGATGGCATTGTCTATTGTTAATCGTTTTTGAGCATTAATATTAAATGAAAAAAAAGCAAGAATCAGCACAAAAATAAACCTGAACCTAAAAACCATATTTAAAGTTTTCATCAACCACAATATTACTTTTTTCCAACCTATAATATAAAAAACTGGAATAACAAAAAGTGTCAGTATCAGCGAGAATAACAAGCCACAAACCACCACAATACCTAACGAAACACGACTGCTTGCTCCTGCCCCAAGTGCAAACGCAATGGGTAAAGCACCAAACATCGTTGCAAGTGAAGTCATTAAAATTGGTCGGAAACGAGCCGAAGCAGCTTCGAAAGCAGCTACCCGCTTATTCATACCCAGTTTTCGTTTCTGGTTGGCAAATTCCACAATCAGAATACCGTTTTTGGTCACAATTCCGATAAGCAAAATCATACCGATTTCGGAGAAGATATTCAACGTCTGGTTGAATATCCACAGCGAGAGCATTGCTCCGGCAATAGCCATCGGCACAGTAAGCATAATGATAAACGGATCGCGGAAACTTTCGAACTGAGCCGCCAGAATCAGATAAATCAGCAACAAAGCCAGAATCAAGGCAAACGAGATATTGGAATTACTTTCAGCAAAATCGCGCGAATTTCCCGCCAAAGCTGTTGCAAAGGAAGAATCGAGTAATTTTACACCAATGCGCTGCATTTCAGCAATTCCCTGCCCAAGTGTTTTTCCATCAGCCATACTAGCCGAAATAGTTGCTGATTTATAGCGATTGTAATGATATAAAATGGGTGGATTACTGTTTTCTTTCACCGAGACAATATTATCCAACTGAATCATGTTTCCACTTGCCGACCTGACGTATAATGACGAAATGTCGGTTGGTGCATTGCGGTCTTCGCG
>CAIKVR010000350.1 GCA_903830915.1 uncultured Bacteroidales bacterium | reverse complement strand
GGTAACACAGGGAAGCATTTATCCTCAGGGCAGAATGCAGGGTGTGTTATTGAAAGGAATCCGACCTGATCAGAAATTGTTACAGATACCAACTCAAAAACTGATAGGCAAAAATGGTGAGATTCCGGTAATTTTGGGAGCATTCATGGCCAGGCAAACCAAGCTTCATCTGAATGATTTGGTAACGCTTCGCTGGCGTGACAAAAACGGAACTTTCGAAGCAGCCGATATTCGTGTTGTGGGGATATTTAAATCCTCCATTCCTACTATCGATAATGGTATTTTGTGGATTCCGCTCGACCGTCTTCAGAAGATGACTATGAATTCCAATTGTGCCAATTTGCTGATAAAATCACCTGAATTAAAAACCGAGGCCATTTCGGGATGGGAGTTTAAAAGTATAGAGAAACTTACTGAGTCGACGATGATGTTAGTAAAAGCTAAATCGGTCGGCACTAGTTTTATGTATATAATTTTCCTGTTGCTGGCTATGTTAGCTATTTTCGATACGCAAACATTGTCCATTTTTCGTCGTCAGCGTGAAATCGGAACGTTTATAGCACTTGGAATGACAAAGCGACAAGTTGTGTGGCATTTTACACTCGAAGGTACTATTAATGCAATACTTGCATTTGCAGTCGGAACAATTTGGGGAGCGCCTATTATGTATTATATGGTAGTTTATGGTTATTCGTTCAATATAGATGCTAGTGAAGTCGGGGTGCCAATGGCCGACACCATGTATGCATCCATAACACCAGGATTGGTAATTAATACAATGATTTTCATACTTATTGTAACGGCAATTGTGAGTTATTTACCGGCTCGTAAAATTGCCAAAATGAATCCGACGGATGCAATTCGGGGGAAAGTAAATTAAAGAATAGGTTATTTGTTGATTGGTTTATATAGTTCATTGAGTTTATAAAGTTCAAGTGTTACCAATCAAACCAATCAAACAATTAACTATTAAACTCAAAAGAACATGATAAAATTCTTATTAAACGGACTATTACGCGACAAAAGTCGCAGTCTGCTGCCTATTATAGTAGTGGCTTTGGGCGTTATTATTACGGTTTTTTTACAGGCATATATGGGTGGAATTTTTAGCGACAGCATCGAAACTACAGCCAAATTTTCTACAGGACATGTAAAAGTCATGACCGAAGCATACTAGGAAAATCAGTCACAAATGCCCAACGATTATGCAATTATGGGCATCAACAATGTGATTAAAAAGTTGAAAACCACTTATCCGGATATGACCTGGACAGACCGAATTCAATTTGGAGGGCTGCTGGATGCACCTGACTCAAACGGAATAACGAAATCGCAGGGAAATGTTATGGGCATGGGAATTCATTTGCTTGGAAGCGATGACGAAATCAATCGAATGGATTTAAAATCGAAACTCTTTTCAGGACGTTTTCCGAAAAAGTCGGGTGAAATAATGATAACCAACGAGCTGTTCAAAAAAATGAATCTGAAACTTGGTGACCGGTTAACGTTGATTTCGAACACCATGTACGGCGATATGGCTATGTATAACTTTACGGTGTGTGGCACCATTCATTTTGGAACACAGATTTTGGATAAAGGTATGGTGGTAGCCGACATTGATGATGCCCGCCAGGCATTAAATATGGAAGATGCTGCGGGTGAAGTGCTGGGTTTCTTTAATGATTCGCCTTACAAAGATTCCAAAGCAAAGAAACTCGCCACGGCATTCAATCAGGAAAATACGATGAAAGACGATAAGTTTTCGCTGGCAATGGCGCCCATGAGTGGCATTGGCGGTATGGATTTTATGATAGCATATTCCGAAAACGCACAGTATATCGTTATCTTTATTTTCGTGTTTGCCATGTCTATTGTACTTTGGAATGCCGGATTGGTAGGCGGTTTGCGGAGGTACGGAGAATTTGG
>CAIKVR010000349.1 GCA_903830915.1 uncultured Bacteroidales bacterium | reverse complement strand
TCCTGCTCCAATTTTCAATACAGGAATAGAATCGGAAGATAACCCTGAATCGAAAGCAAGGCCTGTGTAGTTATAAGGTGAAGTACCTCCGTTTTGGACATTATAACCTGTAAGTCCTGTAAATGCACCTCCTTTTGTAATGCTATTGGTTATGCAACCTGTAATATTATCAAATGATGTTGCTGCTGAAATTTGATTTTTGGTAGTGGTTGCAGCAGTATTAATCCCCACATCGGCAGTGCAATAGTTCCCCATAACGATACTATTATTCATGGAAAAAACAGTTAAGCCTGTACCACCACTATCAAAGGTGATACCATACGATTGAGTAGAAGTTCTACTTGAACTATTATTGGCAATTGTACAATGATTAACAGTTAGTTTCGCAGCACAATTGGTAGTTCCAAATCCAGTACCTGCTGCAGTCAGAATTACATTCTTTACATAAATACCATTTCCAATCTGCTTAGAATCATTCCCATAGATGGTGGAATTTTCAACCAATACTTCAATATTTTTTCCAGTCGCAGTGCCACTTGCTGTTATAATTGCAATTCCGCCACCATAACTGTTTGTTCCTGTACAATGGTTGCCTGAAATTGAGGTGTTGCGGATATTCACTACTCCATTATAACCTGAACCGACATCTGTTTGTAGTTGCATACCACCACCGTGGGAATTAGTATCGGAAGCGGTATTGCCGGTAATCCAACAATGATCGATATTTAAATTCGATCCAGCACAGATTAATCCACCTGGTGCACTACCATTTGAACTACTGTAACCATAGTTATCGACAATTTTTAACCCAGAAAGTGTTACAAGACCTGTAATTTTGCTGATAGTAAGACCTCCTGCTCGAGCGGTAGTAGTTGCTGAAACACCATTTCTAATGGTCATATTTTTTAATATTACATTAATATTCGAATTTCCACCACTGTTATTAATGTAGAAAACACTATTTCGTGTTAAACCAGAATAATTTCCAGAAGTGGGTGTTGTCGAATTTCCTTGCACAATGGTATTTGCGAATCCATGCCCCTGAATGGTGATGCCCTTGGTAACAATTAATCCGCTTTCGGTAAAAGTTCCTAATACATCGATTATATCTCCATCTGTCGAAGCTGTTATTGCTTCAGCAATAGTGAGATAATTACCTGAACCATCTGTCCTTACAGTGATGGTTGTTCCTGAGAATGCTTGCGTTGTAAATAATACAACTGCGGCTAAAAATAGTAGTTTTTTCATAAGTGTTTTTTGAATTTAATTTAATCGTTGTAATACAATATGTTATAAACATTTTCTGTTTTGATTTTAACATGTATTTAGGGAGATTGTGCTCAATTTGAAGCAAAATTTAACCAGTAAAAACCATTAAAATTAACAGAGTAATTATATTCTAAAAAGGTAATATCTTATTTTAAATAAAGATATTTTCAGGATTCATTTTTTATGAAACACTAAACAAAGAACAGAGTATGCTGATCACTATCAACATTGTATACGTGTATTCACAAAACAAAAGTATTGGGTGTGTGGACTCTAAAAGCTAAAATCCACAAACCCAATTTTGGAATTTATTGTTTGATAAAACGAATGGCATTCGTTTTCGTATCTTCACTTTTTACAATGGCAAAATAAATACCGCTTTGGAGTTTGCTCACATCTACTCCATTCAGATAGGCAGATTGAATCATTTTTTTGCCCAAGGCATT
>CAIKVR010000348.1 GCA_903830915.1 uncultured Bacteroidales bacterium | reverse complement strand
TTTGAAGATGGATGATAAACAAGCAGAGCTATACCAAATAATCAATAAAAACTTTTAGGGTGTTGCAACGCTGAAAACAGGAGAGGATAATACTACTGCATATTTGTAATGGTATAATATTTACAAAACTTTTATTTTTCAGGAAATCATTCTAAATTTACCATTCAGGAAAAGAACGGTCTATTTCGCGCCTGTCCTTTTTTGTAGGACGTCCGCCACTTTCTCTTCTAACAAAAAATCCATCTTCCTGTTTTCCGCACTTTTTTGCAACACCCTCCAAAACCCTTGATAATAAAGGAATGATTTATAACTTTGGGTGTTGCAAAATTTCAAAAAAATGTATATTAGAAAGTTGAAAAATCGTTCAGGAAGCACGTCAGTACAGGTTATCAGCAAGATTTATGGTAAATATAAAGTACATAAAACAATAGGTTCTGCCACCACGCAGCAGAAAATTGACGAACTTATTATACTTGCTAAACAAGAAATAAAAAATATTAAGAAGCAGCAGGAATTGTTTGTTTCCAAAGAAGATTATTTAGCAGATTCATTGGTTGAAACGCTATCAAATTCAAGTATAAGAACATTGGGGCCGGAAATTATTTTCGGTAAAATATATGATTTTATTGGATTTGGACGAATTAACGAAGATATGTTTCGTCATCTGGTTATATCGCGAATAGCATTTCCATTAAGCAAATTAAAGACTATTGATTATTTATATCGTTATCAAGGTGTAATGCTTGATATTGATGCAATCTATCGATTTCTTGATAAGCTAAACAACACACTAAAAGAACAAGTTGAACAAATTGCATTTGCACATACACTACGAGTTTTGCGGGGAAATATTAGTGTTGTATTTTATGATATGACTACTCTTTATTTTGAAGCCAGCGACGAAGATGATTTACGGAGGACAGGATTTAGCAAAGATGGAAAGCATAGCAATCCGCAAATTTTTATTGGATTGCTTGTTGGATTGGGTGGCTATGCAATAGGCTATGATATTTATGAAGGCAATACATACGAGGGACATACACTCATTCCGTTTCTTGAGAAAATAAGCAAGAAGTTTAACTTGAATAAGCCAGTGGTTGTAGCAGATGCAGGACTTCTTTCAAACAGTAACATTAAAGCATTAGAAGAAAAGCAATACGAGTATATAATTGGAGCGCGATTAAAAAATGAGCCAGATAAAATCAAGGAACAAATCCTGAAAAATAAATATATTGATGGCTCCACAATCAGTATAAAAAAATCAACAGCAACAAGACTTGTAGTTAATTATTCTAACACACGAGCTTCAAAGGATGAATATAATCGACAACGTGGATTACATCGATTAGAAAAGCTAATAATGGCTGGTAAGCTAACAAAATCAAACATTAACAACAAAGGATACAATAAATATCTTAAGATGATTGGCGATGTGAAGATAGAGATTGATTATGAAAAATATTCAAATGATAATCAATGGGACGGATTAAAGGGATATATTACAAATACTAAGCTTTCCAACAATGAAGTATTAGAAAACTATAAAAATCTTTGGCATATTGAAAAAGCATTTAGAATGTCAAAAACAGATTTACGTATTCGCCCAATATATCATAGGCTAAGAAATCGAATAGAAGCTCATATCTGCATATCATTTACTGCTTATTGTATTTACAAAGAATTAGAACGGGCGCTATACGTAGAGAAATCAACTCTCTCATTGAAAAAGGCTGCCGAGCTTACACATAATATGTATCAGATTACATACACGCTTCCTGACTCGAAAACCTCTAAGAATAGGCTTTTGAAGATGGATGATGAACAAGCAGAGCTATACCAAATTATCAATAAAAATTTTTAGGGTGTCCCAACGCTGAAAACAGGAAATGTAAGGTTGATATACCATTTCGCATTCTACATCTGCCAATATATCATTTAGTTTTTGTCCATAATGTATATTGTTTTTGATCTAAGAGCAAGGAATACTGATTTATGATTTTAGAAGTATTAAAAAACCAGAAATCAAAAATCGTCCTGTTTTCCGCACTTTTT
>CAIKVR010000347.1 GCA_903830915.1 uncultured Bacteroidales bacterium | reverse complement strand
TAACATCTATGTTCTCATAATGAGACGAGATTGAATCATAGTTTAACTTTCAGGTTGATTTGTCAAAATGAACAAAAAGTTTACCTATTTGAGCAAAAAAGTACGGGAATTATACTCTAAATTTGCAGAATAAGTAATAATCAAATAAATAAAAATTTAAATCATGAAAAAACTTGCATTCTTCGCTTTTTTTATTGGCTATATGCCTTTCGTCTTATTTGCTCAGAAACCATTGTTAAACGAAACCTTCGAGAAGTTCAGCATTTCAACGCCTGATAGGTTTGTCGAAACATCATCGTCTGTGAGATGGTCAGCTAATGGAGCTTCGGTCAGTATTGTTGCGAATCCTCAGAAAGCAGGAATCGACAAAAGTAATCTTGTATTGCAAATATCGAGGAATGTAAATCCTGAAATCGTAAAAGGGTCCCAAGGTAAAAACCATCCTGGAGGTAATACTTACAGAGGGTGCTCAACGGATAGTTATAACTTTTCAATGTCTGAGAAGCTTTGTATTATTGAACTAAAAGTATTGAAAAAAGTTGCTGGAAAATTAGGTATTCGTATTACAGAAGCAAACTCATTCAAGGAAGTAATATCAGAAGAATTGGAAGGTTCAGACAAATGGCAATTGGTTCGATTCGATTTTACAGGGAAAATACCTGCCATTGTAGACAACACAAAACTTCTTTTTGAAATGGAAAAAAATCCAACTGCTGAGGCGCAAACACCTGAATTAACTGTTTTCATTGACGATATTAAGCTAATTGCTAAATAGTTGTGCTTTTGCAACAGGCTACCCGATTATGAAGAAAAAAGAGAGCACCCATTTGGAACTCTCTTTTTTTGACTAAATATTTATCTCTCATCTTTAATGCTACGTAATAATATGAATACAAAAAAAATCATTGCAGGAATCATTTTCGCTATTTTTCTTTCCAATAGCCTGACAGCTCAGACTGACTATAAACCTACCGAAAAAAATCTTCAAAATAGGGAATGGTTTAAAAATGCTAAGTTTGGACTTTTTATTCATTGGGGAATGTATTGTCAACTGGCTGGGGGTGGTGACAAAGGAATTGCCGAATGGATTATGAACGACAAGAAAATTCCTGTTGTAGAGTACGAAAAACTTGCCACATTTTTTAATCCAACCCAATTCAATCCTGCCGACTGGGTATCTATGGTCAAGAAAGCGGGTATAAAATACATTACTATTACCACTAAACATCATGAAGGATTTGCGATGTACGATTCGAAAGCGAGTGATTATAATGTGGTTAAAAAAACCCCTTACGGCAAAGACATTATAAAACTACTCAAAGATGAATGTGATAAGCAGGGCATAAAACTATTTTTTTATTACTCACAACTCGATTGGCATAATACAGATTATTTCCCTCGCGGAAGAACAGGACAAGATTTCACTGGTCGCTCCGAAAACGCTGATTGGAATAAGTATATTGATTATATGAATGTACAACTTAACGAATTGTTAACTAACTATGGCGAAGTGGGCGGAATTTGGTTTGATGGAATGTGGGATAAACCAAATGCAAACTGGCGATTAGGAGAAACTTACTCATTGATTCATAGAATTCAAAATGGGACATTAATTGGAAGTAATCATCACATGTCACTTAATGAGGGCGAAGATTTTTTGATGTTTGAACGTGACCTTCCTGGAGAAAATAAAATGGGTTTCAATCAGACAAGCAGTATTCCCGAAAATGTGCCATTGGAGATGTGTGAAACGATGAATGGTTCATGGGGTTACAATATAGTTGATAACAATTATAAATCTTCTTCTGAGTTAATACAGACAATGGTCAAAGCATCGGGTTTTGGCGCAAATTTTTTGCTGAATACCGGACCAATGCCCAATGGCAAAATTCAACCGGAAAATGTAGATACCTTACTTAAGATGGGCAAATGGCTCGAAAAATATGGCGAAACGATTTATGGAACAACAAAAGGACCTATCAAGCCTGCCTATTGGGGAGCAACTACGCAAAAAAACGGAAATGTTTGGGTGCATATTCTGAATGTCAAAGATGAAAATATTCTTATTGGAAAACTCTCAAAGAAGTTGAAATCAGCCCGATTCTTTGACGATCACTCGAATACTAAATTCAAAGAAACTGAATTTGGAGTCATCCTGAACATACCAAAAGAAAAAAGAAAACCGGTTGATACCATTATTGAGCTGGAAATGTAAAGGTTGTCCGTTTTTTTTGATTTGATAAGTTAATCTATAGATAATGCGAGTACGTTATAAGTCAGTTGCTTATAGTTGGCTCGCATTATTTTTTTAGATGATTGAAAAAATTATTTGATTTAACAAAATACAACTGCAAAGAATAATTCAAAAATAAATAAAACATGAAAACAAAGTTTTTAATAATACTGGGAGTAGCTATTATTACACTACTACAACTCAATGCCCAAACAGCTACAAGTGCCCGGAATTCAGAAAGTTCAGGCATATTTAAAAATGATATTTGCCTTCCGTCTAAATTATACATGCTTTCAGGTGTTCAGAATGATATTTTTGTAGAACCGCTTATTAAACGATGGCGACCCTACAATGATGTGGTTCGGTTTTCAGCGTCGGCAAAATTGAACCGAAATCTGGAACGGGTGGCAAGTGTGAATGCACCTGTCATCGACAGTAAGATTACGCTCAACTTAATTAATCAGGATAAATTTGACACTATTAAATCCATTACTTCCTCAATTATTGTTGGTCAACAGGGAGTTGGAACTGATTCAATACTTGTATCAATCATAGGTGACAGCTTTACAAATGGTGCATTTTTTAAAAATGCCTTGTTGACAAAAGGCTATGTTCCCAAAATTCAACTTGTTGGTTTAAGAGATGTTGAGGGTTATTCTGGGCAGTTTGACGAGGGACGTGGAGGATGGACACTGGCAAATTACTTTACTATTTCAACCGGACGCACACAATCCTACAATGGATTTTGGCAACCGGATGGGGCTTGCAAATATTGGGGTTCCACTCATTTTTGGAAATTGGCCAATGAGATTCGGTTAAGTCCGACAAATGGATGGACATTTAAAGAAATATATTACGCAGGACGTTTTGGAACGCAGTCGTTATTGTTTAATACGCAAACCGGCTATAAACTTAATCCTAAAATCAACGACATAATGTATGATAACAATCTAAATTCATACGTTAAATTCAGTGGTTCGTCTTGGGAGAAAGTAACGTATACAGATTTTACATGGAATTTCAATTACGGAAAATATCTATCGATGTGGAAGCTGAAATCCCCGCTTATTCTAGCTGAATTTCTCGGACTAAATGATTTCAGCAATGTATCAACATTCCCGGCAGAGATTGATTTTAGCAAATGGAACTCGCAGATTAAAATACTTGTAAGCAGTTATTTAACAGCAGTCCCAAACGGTAAATTTGTTCTAATGATTCCTTCTTCAACCTGTGGAATGTTGGATAATACAAATGGCGATTTCACAACCAGACAAAACGCCTGCATGTGGGAACTTCGCCGAAATATTATCGAAAATTTTGATAAAAGAGAGGCTGACGGGATTTATATAGTAGATGCAGCTATCTCAATTGATGCTATAAACGGATATAATTACAGTACTGATAATGGCTTCGCTAAGCCCTATTCAGAATTTACTGGTACTGAAAAAACTGCTGTTCAAACAGGCAATCCACATCCTTATCCAAATTACCCAATTATGGGTTATTCCTTAGCTGCATTTATTCAAAAATACCGAAAATAATCAAACTTCCCAATTTGATTTGGGTAATTTTGGTATTATTTTATGATTTTGGGTATATCAGAAAATTCTAAAGGATACAAAATACTTCATGGATTTTGCCCTGAAAAAATGTCATTCCGGACAAAAATAATGACTAATTGAACAACAATACGGACATGGTTTGTAAGTATTTTTGCATGTCTAATTCTTGAAACTCTTTATAATCATGAAAAAACCATTTTTACTTTTTTTGCAGTTTGGGCAATGATCCAACTTTCGCAAGCTACCACGTATTATGTGTCTACATCGGGGGTTGACACAAATAACGGTCTGTCCTGGACAACTCCTTTTAAAACCATCGGTAAAGCAATAACTACTGCAAATACTGCTATACCTGCACCAACAAGCACTACTCCGAACGATATTTGGGTACAAGCAGGGACCTATATTGGGGGCTACAGCCCATCAATCCCCTATGTGAATTTTTACGGAGGATTTGCCGGTACAGAAACTGCTTTGTCGCAACGGGCTTTGATGGATAAAGATGGCAACGGCATTGTTGAACCCTGGGAGTTTGCCAATGAAACTATTTTGACTTATGCTAATACCCTTACCGCCAATGCAAGTCCACTTTTCTACATTGACGGTACGAACATTACCTCGGCAGACAAACTGATTATCGATGGTTTTACGATGAGCTATACCAATG
>CAIKVR010000346.1 GCA_903830915.1 uncultured Bacteroidales bacterium | reverse complement strand
ATAAAATCCGTCTTAAATCCGTCCTATCAGCGTTTTTCCGCGTTCTATTATCTATAACAATCAAACTTATATAATCTCTATTTATGTCAGCTAAAGGCGTTATCTTAAATTGATAATTTAGGTGTTCGACCCCAAATACATGTCATCATATTTATATTAAAATTTTATAGTTGTTTTTTTACAAATACATTGTAAGACATAAATTTGTTAATCCAATTAAAATCTATGTTAAATTACAGGGTTTCTGAAACAATTTCCTAATACAAATGTTTTAAAATTATATTTCAACTAGATTCTTTGTGTATCAGACGAGTTGATTATGAAAATTTTCATAAATCAGTCACTTTTATATTGAATTGTAATAAAAATAAACAAAAAAATTTCACTTTGTATTTGTGTAAACAAAAATTTGCCTTATCTTTGCAGCACTTTTGAAAAAAGTATGAACAAAAACTATTTACATATTCTCCTTCTCGGTATTATTCTCTTGCAGAACAAGTAGAAGTGAGTTTGGTGTGTATGTAATTGTACAAGAATATAGTAAGCCTTTCTCACTTCGGTGCGAAAGGCTTTTTTTTTGAAAACCGAAGAAACCTTTAGTCGTTGAAGACACTAAAGTGTTTTGAAAAGCGTTATCCAAACTCTCAAAGGTCTAAAACTCTTTGATATTTGAAAAATCGTATATGATTAAATTGTAAATCAAAAGAATATGGATAGATTATTTATTTTCGACACCACCTTACGTGATGGCGAACAGGTTCCGGGATGTCAGTTGAACACTGTTGAGAAAATTCAGGTGGCAAAAGCTCTTGAAACTCTGGGTGTGGATGTGATTGAAGCTGGTTTCCCTATTTCCAGCCCAGGCGATTTCAACTCGGTGGTTGAAATTTCGAAAGCAGTTACATGGCCAACAATTTGCGCATTGACTCGCGGAGTTCAGAAAGATATTGATGTGGCAGCCGAAGCGCTCAAGTATGCTAAAAACAAGCGTATTCATACAGGAATAGGAACATCGGAGTTTCATATCAAATATAAATTCAATTCTTCTCAGGAAGAAATTCTGGAACGTGCAATTGCTGCTGTAAAACATGCCAAAAAATACGTGGAAGATGTTGAATTTTATTGCGAAGATGCGGGACGTACAGACAATGTATATTTAGCACGTGTGGTGGAAGCAGTAATCAAAGCCGGAGCTACGGTTGTGAATATACCTGATACAACCGGATATTGCCTTCCATGGCAATATGGTGAAAAAATTAAATTCCTGATGGAAAACGTGAAAGGTGTTCATAATGCCACTATTTCCACTCATTGTCACAATGATTTAGGTATGGCCACTGCTAATACAATTTCTGGTGTGTTGAACGGTGCACGTCAGGTGGAAGTAACTATGAACGGTATAGGCGAACGTGCAGGTAATACTTCGTTGGAAGAGATTGCAATGATTCTAAAATGTCATAAAAGTCTGGAAATTGAAACACAGATAAATACTCAGAAAATATATTCTACCAGTCGATTGGTTTCAGGATTGATGAATATGCCGGTTCAGGCAAACAAGGCCATCGTCGGACGAAATGCTTTTGCTCATTCATCCGGTATTCATCAGGATGGTGTGTTAAAAAATAGAGAAAGTTATGAAATTATGGATCCAACCGATGTGGGTATCGACAAGAATTCTATAGTGCTGACAGCCCGCAGCGGTCGTGCAGCATTGAAACATCGTTTGAGTGTGCTTGGCGTGAATGTAGAAGGCGAACAATTAGATAAAATATACGATGAATTCCTTAAATTAGCTGATAAGAAAAAAGATATCAACGATGACGATGTATTAGTATTAGCAGGTAAAGAACGTGCTGAAAAACAACGCATTCAACTTGATTTCTTGCAGGTAACTTCCGGAGTGGGAGTAAGGGCTGTAGCAAGTATCGGTTTGAAAATTGCCGGTGAAAAATTTGAAGCAGCCGCGTCGGGTAATGGTCCGGTAGATGCGGCTATCAAAGCACTCAAGAAAATAATTAATCGCACCATGACTTTGCAGGAGTTTACTATTCAGGCAATTAATAAAGGAAGCGACGATGTTGGTAAAGTTCACATGCAGGTTGAGCATACCGGAATAGTTTATTATGGTTTCGGAGCCAATACTGATATAGTAGCAGCCTCTGTTGAAGCGTATATCAATGCTATCAATCAATTTGTAAAGTAATAATTTAAATATATGAGCAAAACATTATTTGACAAAATTTGGGATGCCCACGTGGTATCATCGGTCGAAAACGGACCGACTCAGTTGTATATCGACCGTCATTTTTGCCACGAAGTTACAAGTCCACAAGCATTTAACGGACTTCGTGCCCGCGGACTGAAAGTGTTTCGTCCGGAGCAAACTACACTGACAGCGGATCACAACACACCGACAATTAATCAAGATCAGCCGGTTAATGACCCTATTTCTCGCAATCAGTTGGATACATTTGCCAGTAATGCGGTTGAATTTAATTTACCATTGTATTTTCCATTAGGACACATTAAAAATGGTGTGGTTCATATTATTGGTCCTGAAAATGGCTTCACTCATCCGGGTGCAACTATTGTTTGCGGTGATAGTCATACATCAACTCACGGTGCATTCGGAGCTATAGCTTTCGGTATTGGTACAAGTGAAGTGGAAATGGTTTTAGCAACACAATGCGTACTTCAATCTCGTCCAAAAACGATGCGTATCACTTTTAATGGTAAACTGAACGAAGATATAACAGCCAAGGACTTAGCTCTTTACATGATTTCTAAACTTACAACTGGTGGTGCAACAGGCTATTTTGTAGAATATGCTGGTGAAGCAATCCGTAGCATGAGTATGGAAGAACGTATGACCGTTTGTAACCTTTCTATCGAAATGGGTGCACGTGGAGGACTTATTGCTCCGGATCAAACTACTTTCGACTATGTAAAAGGTCGTGAGTTTGCTCCTAAAGGTGCTGAATGGGATAAAAAACTGGCTTACTGGCAAACATTGAATACTGATGAAGGTGCTAAATTCGACAAAGAATTAGTTTTTGAGGCAGCTGATATTCAACCAATGATTACTTACGGAACAAATCCCGGTATGGGTATGGGCATCGCTGAGTCTATCCCAACATTGGATCAGGTGGACGAAGCCGGACGTATTTCATATCAGAAGTCGCTGGAATACATGGGATTTGCACCGGGTGAAAAACTGGAAGGTAAAGCTATCGATTACGTATTCTTAGGTAGCTGTACGAATGGTCGTATAGAAGATTTCCGTGTGTTTGCCAACTATGTAAAAGGAAAAAAGAAAGCCGATAATGTAACTGCCTGGTTAGTTCCGGGAAGCTGGATGGTTGAAAAACAAATTCGTGAAGAAGGTTTGTATGACATTCTGACTGAAGCAGGATTTGCATTGCGTCAACCAGGTTGTTCAGCTTGTTTGGCCATGAACGACGATAAAGTTCCTGCCGGAAAATATGCTGTATCAACCTCAAATCGTAACTTTGAAGGCCGTCAGGGTTCTGGGGCACGTACAATTTTGGCTGGTCCACTCGTTGCAGCAGCTGCTGCTGTGACCGGAAAAATAACAGATCCACGTAATTAATATTGAACTAAGGAAAAATGGAAAAGTTTATAAAATTAACTTCAAGTGTAGTTCCACTTCCAATTGAGAATGTGGATACCGATCAAATTATACCTGCTCGCTTCCTGAAAGCTACAGATAAAAACGGTTTTGGTGATAACTTATTTGCCGATTGGCGTTACAACAAAGACGGAAGTCCGAAGTCTGATTTCGTATTGAATGACCCTAAATATAGTGGTTCAATACTTGTAGCCGGAAAAAACTTTGGTTCAGGTTCAAGTCGTGAACATGCTGCATGGGCTATTGATGGATACGGCTTTAAAGTAGTTGTGTCAAGCTTCTTTGCAGACATCTTCCAGAATAATGCATTGAACAATGGTGTGCTTCCGGTAGTTGTATCTGCAGAATTTTTGGCTGATGTATTCTTAACAGTGAACACTGATTCTAAAGCAACACTTACAATCGATTTGCTGAATCAAACTGTAACAAATGATGCTACGGGAAAATCTGAAACTTTTGCCATAAATGCTTATAAAAAAGAATGTCTGGTAAATGGTTTGGATGATATTGACTATTTGTTGAGCAAAAAAACACAAACAGAAGAGTTCGAAAAAGCAAGAGTATAAAATATTCCCT
>CAIKVR010000345.1 GCA_903830915.1 uncultured Bacteroidales bacterium | reverse complement strand
GAATGGAAGCCTATTTCTATTTTGAAGTGCCTGAAGGAAACGCAGTTTGCCACTTTATGGGCGAACCAACCGAAACGCGCCATATATGGATGCAGGGCAATCAGGCTGTGATTTCACCAGAATGGTCGATACATTCAGCTGCTGCTACAAGCAATTATACCTTTATCTGGGGTATGGCCGGCGAAAATCTTGATTACAGCGATCAGAATTTCTTCAAACATACAGAACTAAGATAAACCCCTAAATCCCCTTAATGGGACTTTTGATTACAATATTAAATTATTATTTTATAAAAAACCTTTCCTTATCCCCCTTTAGGGGTTAGGGGTAAACTTAAAAACATGAACCAATTTGATTTAACAGGAAAAGTTGCCCTAGTAACGGGAGCTTCTTACGGTATCGGTTACGCTATTGCTTGTGGTTTAGCCAAAGCAGGTGCAATTATTGTATTTAATGATATCAATCAGGACTTAGTAAACAAAGGAATTGCTGCTTACGAAGCTGAAGGTATTAAAGCTTATGGATATGTGGCTGATGTAACTAACGAAGATCAAATCAATGCCGTAGTTGCTCAGATTGCCAAAGAAGTTGGTGAAATTGATATTTTAGTAAACAACGCCGGTATTATCAAACGTATACCAATGCACGAAATGACTGCAGCGGAATTCCGTCAGGTAATTGACATTGACCTGAATGGCCCTTTCATTTGTGCTAAGGCGGTTATTCCGGCCATGATGAAAAGAGGTTCAGGCAAAATTATCAATATTTGTTCCATGATGAGCGAGCTTGGTCGCGAAACTGTAGCTGCTTATGCTGCTGCTAAAGGTGGTTTAAAAATGCTGACCAAAAACATTGCTTCTGAATATGGTGAATTCAATATTCAGTGTAACGGACTGGGACCGGGTTATATCGCCACTCCACAAACAGCTCCATTGCGCGAACTTCAGGCTGATGGCTCACGTCACCCATTCGATCAGTTCATCATTGCCAAAACTCCTGCAGCCCGTTGGGGAAATGCAGAAGACCTTGTTGGACCTGCTGTATTCCTAGCTTCACCCGCTTCCGACTTCGTAAATGGACATGTTCTTTATGTTGATGGTGGTATTCTGGCTTATATTGGAAAACAACCTAAATAATTTACAATTTATTCATTTACGATTTACAATTGATTGATTATGAGTAAATTTAATGTATTTGTGGCATTATTATTGTTTGTTTCTGGAGTTTTTGCTCAAAAAACGGTAACTGTAAGTAACAGTACCGATTTGGAGCGCAAGGCTGAAATAGTAGAGGTGAAAGCCTGCTGCAACAATAGCTGTATAATTACTAAATCCGTAGTACTGAAAAACGAAAAAGGGGAAGAAGTTCCTTATCAGTTGACATACAACGATAAAAAGGAAATACAAGGTTTAATTTTTCAGGCAGATGTAAAAGCTAAATCCTCAGCAACTTACACAATTACCGAAGGAACACCATCACCGGTGAAAGCGAAGACTTCAGGACGTTTTGTACCTGAACGTAAAGACGACTTTGCCTGGGAAAACGACTTTGCAGCTTATCGTATGTATGGACCGGCTTTGGCTAAGGAAAATCCCAGTAATGGTGTGGATTATTGGGCAAAATGTACCGAACAGCTAATTGTGGATGAGTTTTATACCGGTGAACTAAAACAAAAACTATCGTATCACCGCGACCGTGGACATGGTATGGATTTCTACAAAGTAGCTCATACGCTGGGTTGTGGCGGAATCGCTCCATATGCTTCGGATTCGTTGTGGGTTGGCAATCAGTTCAGCTCATACAAAGTACTTGAAGCAGGACCGTTACGTACCATCTTTGAACTTACTTATAATTCATTCAAAGTAGGTAATGAAACATATAATGAAACAATAACCATCACATCGACAGCTGGTTCATTGTTGAACAAAGCTGTAGTAACTTATTCCGGTAAGAATCAGAAAATGCAACTGGCAACAGGAATTTTCCTTCATGATGGAAAAGGAACTATATTGCAAAAAAAACTTAATGGCACTTTGGCTTATGCTGAAGAAGCTGTTTCAGAATTCAAAGAACCTTCCGGACGTAATTATGTAGGTGTTTATGTTCCTTCTATAGTAAGCGAATATAAGAATAAAACCACACATGCTTTCTTTCTATCCGACTATCGGGTTGGTTCAGATTTCACTTATTATTTCGGCGGTGGATGGAACAAATGGAAATTTCCGACTGATGCCGACTGGTTTAAAGCTGTCGTTGAATTTACAGTCAAAACCAAAAGTCCTCTGAAAGTTACTGCAAAATAATGCATAATTCACAATTAAAAAATCCTTGTTTTCTTACGAAAGCAAGGATTTTTTGCTTTCAGAAATTTGAGTAATTTTGCAAGACTTTTAAGTTTCACAAATTGAATCGTAAATTGTAAATAAGATGATAATTCTCCATATCGAAACTTCTACCAATGTATGTTCGGTGGCATTGAGCGAAAACTCAGACTGCTTGTTTTTCAAATCCAATACAGATGGGATGAATCATGCGGCTTTACTTAGTGTTTTTATTGCTGAAGCTTTAGAAGTGCTTAAATCTCAGGATAAGAAACTGAGTGCTGTTGCCGTAAGCAGTGGTCCCGGCTCATATACCGGTTTGCGGATAGGCGTTTCAACAGCTAAAGGATTGTCTTATGGACTGGATATTCCGCTGATTGCCATCAGTACGCTGGAAGTTTTAGCTACAGAAGCTATCAATTCAATTGAAAACGCTGAAGATGCCTTTTTCTGCCCGATGATTGATGCCCGACGAATGGAAGTTTATTCGGCATTTTATGATGCAAGTCTGAACCTGAAACGTGAGATTTCAGCAGATATTATTGATTCTGAATCTTATTCTGAAATACTTAGTCAACAACCGGTTTATTTCTTTGGAAACGGTTCTGAAAAATGTAAATTAGCCCTGAATCATTCAAATGCTCGTTTCATTGAAAATCTTGTTCCACTGGCAACGAATATGATACCAATAGCTGTAAAGGCTTTTAATGAACAGAAGTTTGTTGATACCGCTTATTTTGAACCCTTTTACCTGAAAGAATTTCAGACCACCACACCTAAACCAATCTAAAACTATCGGGGGAATGATTTTGAATCATTCCCCCGATAGTTTGTAGTTATTTCAATCTCATTTTCCAGCTTTTTTAAGTCGTTTTTCCTCCTTTTTTTCTTTTGGAGTTTTCAGCGCTTCTTTTTTTACGTTCTTCTTTGCATCGGTTGATTTTGCCATGATTTCAGTTTTTTATTAAAAGGTTAATAATCTAGTTATTTTATAACATTACAGCATGCATAAAATTTCTGATGCTGACGTTTTCAAATATTATTTATTCAATCCGTTTTGGGAAAATACCGCGAATGATCGTCAGATTTGACTTCAGTTGCTTTCGGTTTTTCTTCAACTATCTTCACAACAGGAATTTCTTCGCTGAATTTTTCCAGACGTTTGGTCAGATGTGGATGTGTTGCAGATTTTTCGGCAAACCATGTCCAGAAGCCCTTTTCATTTTGTATCTGAGCCAGATATTCATCGGTATTTACATTTTTGTAAATCAATTTTCCGGATGCCAAAACCAGCAATCCATTCTTTACTCCGGCAGGCGAAAGTACAGAGCCGATATTATCACAAGTATATTCACACGCCCTGGAATAAGCAGCACCTAAAAATGGTACAATGTATGCAGGAAAAAGCAACAGATTCTTAATCATGTGATTACGTTTGATATGACCTAATTCGTGACCAATAATAAACCAGAGAATATTTTTATCATTTTGCAACGCTGTTTCCACAATTTCGGAATAAAGAACTATATAATTATGACCCAAAAAACGTGAAGCATAAGCATTCAGAATACCTCCTGACTGCATAATGTACACGCTCGGAACATACTTTAAACCAAGTATTTCCGACTGTTTTACTACATTCTGATATATTTCCGGAAATTGTTTTTCATTCAGTTTCACTGCATTACCTTTCAAATGTCCGATAAGCAGTCCAAATCTGAGAAATAAAAATACACATAAAAAAATTAAATACACATATAGCAGATAAATAGAAGCCATTTCGGGTATATCGATATTGAATGTAGCCCAGATTCCGGTAATTATCACGCCATAAAGCAAGACACTGAAAATAATCTTTATAACAAAATACACATTCTCTTTGGTTGAAACTTCGTAACCTATTTTTGATTCCATAAACTGTAAAATAAGATGAATAATTAGGTGAAAATTGAGACACAAAAATACAAAAACAATCTTTACTTAAGCTATATAAATGCATGTTTTTTTACAGTACAAATTCATTTCCTGCATCCGGAATCTCAATATCATGAAAACCAACACTTTCCAGTTCTTTTTGATAAAATTGTTGCACTTCATATTCACCATGAACCAAAAACGTTTTCTTAATTTTCGAAATGTCTTGACAACTCAGAAATGTTTTCATTTCATTATAATCACCATGACCGGAGAAAGCCTCTATCTTCACTATTTTCGCATTAACTTCGTGTATTTCACCTAAAATGGATATAAAACGCAAACCAGGTTCTTGAATGCGTGCTCCAAGTGAAGTTGGTGAGCAATAACCCACAATCAGAATAGTATTTCGCCAACCTGACACGTTATTAGCTATATGATGTTTGATACGGCCGGCTTCGGCCATTCCCGACGAAGAGATTATAATACAGGGATTTTGATGGTTATTCAATGCCTTTGATTCTTCCACATTCTTGATATAATACAACGAATTAAACCCAAACGGATCTTCGTCATATTTCATAATTGATTTCACTTCATCATTCATACATTCTGCATGTAAACGGAAAACTTCAGTAGCATTGACCGAAAGCGGACTGTCAACAAACACATCAATTTTAGGGAGTAATCCTTTATTATACAAACTGTTGAGTACAAAAACAATTTCCTGAGTGCGACCAATAGAAAACGATGGAATAATCAGTTTCCCTTTTCGTTGTACGCAGGTATCCAGTACGATATTCAGTAAATCCTGCTCGCTTTCCTTTTCTTCAGGGTGCAACCGATTTCCATAGGTTGATTCGGTTATAAGGAATTCGCATTGCGGAAAAGCAGTTGGAGGTTGTAAAATACGGTTATTCGGTCGACCAATATCACCTGTGAAAGCCAAATGTACCTTTTCGCCATATTCAATCAATTCCAGATTAACAACCGCACTACCCAGCATGTGTCCTGAGTTAGTAAATTTGACGTTGATTTTATCATTAATCTGAAAACGGCGATCGTAAGCCACACCGATAAACAGTTCCATACATTTTTGACAATCCTGTTCGCTGTAAATGGGTTCGATAGATCCGAGTCTCTGTTTGGCTCGTTTTTTATTGAACCATTTCACGTCGAGTTCCTGAATGTGACCACTATCAGCCAACATGATGGAACAAAGGTCTCGGGTGGCATTGGTACAAACCACTGAGCCGCGAAATCCAAGTTTGTACATGTATGGAATCAATCCTGAATGATCTATATGAGCATGACTCAGAATGATATAATCGATAGTTTCCGGGTCAAACATCAGATTTCGGTTCATCGAATCAGTTTCCAGTCCTTTTCCCTGAAACATGCCACAATCGAGCAATATTTTCTTTCCTTCGTTGGTAGTAATCAGATGTTTACTACCCGTTACTTCGCGTGCTGCACCTATAAATTTAATTTTCATGGTTCTGAATTCAATTTATGATTAATTTTCGAACTAACTTTGTTTCTTTATTTGACAATTTTACAAAAAAACTCCTCTAACAGTATTTTTAAGAAGAATATTTTCATTATTTAATATTTCTCCTCTTTTTATAATTCTACCCTCAATATCAAGCAATTCAAAAATACATAGTGATTGAATTCCAGTAACTCTAAATGTTGAATTGGTTGAATTATAGGTAACTGTAACTTCAGGTTGGAAATTTACCGGAATAGCATTTATAATCTTTTCACAATCCGATTCACTCCACACCGTACTAATGTATGTTCCTATATTTGAGTCTTGATAACATCGCAATGGACCTTCATATTCAAGATCAACAGTTGGAAAAAATAAGTAGGTATTACCAATACTTTCTATAATAGAACCACCAAATGTAACAGATACCCCATTACCACATGATACTTCTTGAGTTCTTAAAATATGACCGTTTATATTGATTGTACTATTTTTTAAAATAATCATATATTCACCATAACCAGTCATTATTGAATCTCCTTTGACAGCTCCAAAATCATACATAAGGTGAAACTTACCACTCCAATATTCATAAATACTATCGTTTTGCTGATACATAATATGTAATCCACAATGATCTCCAGGAGATGCTTGTGATGTAAATTCCAGTATTCTACAGTTCTTTCCTTCAATAATTGAATCTTTTATGGATTCCATAGTGGAGAATGTAACCCTTTGTGAAAATGGATTAATCCAAGCATCACTTTTAGAATAATGCCATTTTGCTCAAATTGGTGCAAACTCAATAGCATGTAAAGAAATATAACACATTGTAAATAAAACATATAGAGACTTTTTCATACATACGAATTTAGAGTTGATATTTATCCCTCAAAACTACAAATTCTTTCTCACAAATCCAATCATTTCGTTAATTACTTTTTGATTTAAATTTTAACCTTATTTTTCTATAAATTAAAACAGGTATTTGTTGTGTTTTTATAAGCTAATAAGCCTCTTATAAGCTGTTTTATAGGCTTTTGTGTGTTATTTATCCTAATTCTGCCATCTCTGCATTGCAAAATGGAAATATTGTACTAATTTTGCAGCCTGATTAAAGCATAAATGGAGGCTTTTTTTACTACATATAAATACTTGGTTGAACACGTTCAATCCCCTGTAAGGCGGGTTTTAATGGACGAAATCGACTGGACGCACCGCCTGATTGGAATTAAGGGCAGTCGCGGGGTGGGGAAAACCACATTTTTACTACAGTACGCCAAAGAACGTTTCGGTATCGACCGCAGTTGCTTATACGTCAATTTCAACAATTTTTATTTCACTGAACACAGTCTTGTAGAGTTTGCAGGTGAGTTTTGTAAACTTGGCGGTAAAACATTGTTGCTGGATCAAATTTTCAAATACGAAAACTGGTCGAAGGAATTGCGCGAATGTTACGACCTTTATCCCGACCTGCATATTGTTTTCTCCGGTTCGTCGGTAATGAGACTTATCGAGGACAATACAGATATTCAGGATGTTGTGGCTTCTTATAACTTACGTGGATTTTCCTTTCGTGAGTTTTTAAATTTACAGTCAGCTAACGCTTTTAAATCCTATACTTTAGAAGAAATTCTTCAGAACCATCAGCAAATTGCTTCAGAAATATGTAAGTCGGTTCATCCTTTGGATTATTTTCAGGATTATCTGCATTTTGGATTTTATCCGTTCTTTCTGGAAAACAGAAATTTCTCGGAAAATCTGGTAAAAACCATAAACATGATGCTCGAAGTGGATATTCTGCTTATTAAACAAATTGAGTTGAAATACCTGTCGAAAATCAGAAAATTACTTTATCTGCTTATGCAGAGCGCTCCTTCAGCGCCCAATGTAAGCCAGTTAAGTACTCAGATTGGTGTTTCGCGTGCAACTATCATGAATTACATCAAATACCTGAAAGATGCTCGCTTAATAAATATGCTGTATTCCGAAGGTGATGAATATCCGAAGAAACCGAATTTGGTATATATACAGAATACAAATCTGCTTTACACCATTTCTTCAGGCGTGATTGACAAAAAAGCAGAGAACAAAACCTTCTTTTACAATGCTTTACATGCCCGGCATAAAGTAAATACCTGTAAATATCACCTCGATTTCAGTATCGACCAACAATATCATTTCAAGTGCGATGCCAAGGTAGAGAATACAAAACATTATTCGAAAGTGATTTATGCAACGGATGGTATAGAATTGGGAAATAAGAATGTAATACCGTTGTGGTTGTTTGGATTTCTGTACTAAAAGCAGTAAGCGGTAAGCGGTAAGAAAAAAATAAATAAACGCCAAAAGGCAACTAAAATAAAAACAATAAATAATCATTAATAAAATTACTAACAAAATGGCTAAATCTAAAAAATTTTTAACCTGTGATGGTAATCAGGCTGCAGCGCATATAGCATATATGTTCACCGAAGTAGCTGCCATTTATCCAATCACACCATCGACAACTATGGCAGAATATGTTGACGAATGGGCTGCTACCGGTCGTAAAAACATCTGGGGCGAAAAAGTACAGGTACAGGAAATGCAATCGGAAGCCGGAGCTGCTGCAGCAATGCACGGATCGCTTCAGGCCGGTGCGTTAACTACTACGTTTACTGCTTCTCAGGGTTTGTTGCTTATGGTTCCGAATATGTATAAAGTAGCCGGTGAATTACTTCCGGGCGTTTATCACGTTTCGGCCCGTGCATTGGCTTCACATGCTCTTTCTATCTTTGGTGACCATCAGGACGTTATGGCTGTTCGTCAAACCGGATGTGCTATGTTTGCCACAGGTTCTGTACAGGAAGTAATGGATATGGCTGCAATAGCTCACCTTGCTTCTATCAAAACCCGTGTACCTTTTGTACACTTCTTTGATGGTTTCCGTACTTCACACGAAATACAAAAAATTGAACAAATCGATCAGGAAGACCTGATGCCATTATTGGATCAGGAAGCGCTGAAAGGTTTCCGTGACCGTGCTTTGAGCCCTGAACACCCTGTTGTTCGTGGTACTGCTCAAAACGGTGATATTTATTTCCAGGCTCGCGAAGCTTGTAATCCATTCTATGATGCAATTCCTGAAGTTGTTGAAGATTATCTGAACAAACTGGCTGTTATTACCGGTCGTCAATATGGTTTGTTCGATTATTATGGTGCTGCTGACGCTGATCGTGTGGTTGTAGCCATGGGCTCTTCTACCGAAGCATTGAAAGAAGGTATTGATCACTTAAATGCTCAGGGTCAGAAAGTTGGTTTAATCTGTGTTCACTTATATCGTCCATTCTCAGCAAAACACTTCTTAGCTGCTCTTCCAAAGACTGCTAAACGTATTTGTGTGTTGGATCGTACGAAAGAACCCGGAGCAACCGGCGAACCATTGTATTTAGACGTAAAAGACGTATTGTACGGTTCTGAAAATCAACCAACAGTTGTTGGCGGACGTTACGGCTTGTCTTCAAAAGACTTCACTCCTGCTCAGGTTATTGCTATTTACGAAAACCTGGCTTTACCGGAACCTAAAAATCACTTCACAGTTGGTATCGTTGACGACGTTACTTTCACGTCACTTCCATTGAAAGATGAAATTTCATTGGGTGGCGAAGGAACTATCGAAGCTAAATTCTATGGGTTGGGTGCTGATGGTACTGTAGGTGCAAATAAAAACTCGATCAAAATTATTGGTGACAACACCGATAAATACTGTCAGGCATATTTTGCTTACGACTCGAAGAAATCAGGTGGTTTCACTTGTTCTCACCTTCGTTTTGGTAACACTCCTATCCGTTCAACGTATTTGGTAACAACTCCTGACTTTGTGGCTTGCCACGTTCAGGCATATTTGAACCTGTACGACGTAACCAAAGGCTTGAAGAAAAACGGAACATTTCTGTTGAACACTATATGGAATGCTGAAGATGTACTGAAAAATCTTCCGGTTAAAGTAAAAAAATACCTTGCTGCCAACAACATCAGCCTGTATATTATTGAT
>CAIKVR010000344.1 GCA_903830915.1 uncultured Bacteroidales bacterium | reverse complement strand
TTAGAGTTATTAGTTTGATTTTCAGCTACTAAGATAATACTTTTTATTCAGTTATGCAACCTTTTTTTCTCTTTTCTTATCCCGAACTCAGGTTATTAGTTGAAAAACACCAAAATGTAGGAAATCAATACAATAGATTATCTTTAAATTTCTTTGCCGGGTACATTTTTTTACCAACGAAATTTTGTAAATTTGCAACTCCATAAAATCACTAAAAAATAATACCATGACAATCCGCCAACTCTCCGTTTTCCTCGAAAACAAAACCGGTCATCTGAATGAAATTCTGGCCGTATTAGCCAAACAAAACATCAACATTATTGCACTGACAGTTGCAGATTCAAGCGATTACGGTATTCTTCGTGCCATTGTCTCTGACCCTGAAAAAGCACTGGAAGCACTTCGTTCGGAACATTTTACCGTACGTGTTCACGACATACTTTCTCTCGAAATGCCAGCTGAACCGGGTTCTATGTCACATATCCTCGATTTATTTACAGCTGCCGATATTTGTATTGAATATGTATATGCTTTCAGTTTCGGCAGTAAATCCATTCTGATGATTCGTACCGACAACCGCGAAAAAGCAATAGAGGTAATCAAAACTAATAAACTGAAATCAATCAGTGAAGCAGAATTAAAATAGTGTAATTAAAAAGAATATCACACATAAAAAGAATATCACACAGTAAATATCAGCGAAGCGAATAACGCGACTGAAAGGAGCTAATATCGCCGAAGGCAAAAAACATGAACTAAATATGATCTGGAATAAAGAAATAGAATGCATGAGCCGCGAAGAAATGCGGGAATTACAAAGCGAGAGACTCAAACAATTGGTTAATCACGTATATACAAATGTGGCATTTTATCGTCGTCGGATGGACGAAATGGGGGTAAAGCCTGAAGATATTCAGACTATTGACGATATTTTCAAACTCCCATTTACCTACAAAAACGATTTGCGCGACCATTATCCGTTTGGACTTTTTGCTGTGCCGATGAAAGACATTGTGCGTGTTCATGCTTCTAGTGGAACCACCGGAAAACCTACAACGGTGGGTTATACCAAAAATGATATTGAAAACTGGCGCGAAGTTTTGGCTCGTTGTTTGGCTATGGCTGAAATTTCTTCTGACGATATGATGCAGGTTTCGTATGGTTACGGATTGTTTACCGGTGGACTTGGGGTTCATTATGGCGCTGAGACCGTTGGTGCTACGGTAATTCCTATTTCGGGAGGCAATACCCGTCGTCAGTTGCAGCTGATGGCCGATTATGGTTCTACAGTTTTGGCCTGTACGCCTTCGTATGCCCTTCACTTAGCTGATGCACTGGCTGAAAATGGCTATTCTTTGGCTGATATGAAACTCAAAATCGGTGTGTTTGGTGCAGAACCATGGACTGAAAATATGCGTCTGGAACTGGAGAAAAAGTGGGGAATTAAAGCCTATGATATTTACGGATTGAGTGAAATCATGGGTCCGGGCGTGGCAAATGATTGCGAATGTCATACAGGATTACATGTTCACGAAGATCATTTCTTCCCTGAAATTGTGCATCCTGATACGAAACAACCCATGTCAGATGGTCAGGAAGGGGAATTAGTTTTCACTACCCTGACTAAAGAAGGAATTCCGCTTTTGCGTTATAATACACGTGACTTGTCTACTCTGAATCGGGATAAATGTGCTTGTGGACGCACCACAGTTAGAATGAAAAAAATCACCGGTCGCAGCGACGATATGCTGATTATACGCGGTGTGAATCTTTTCCCATCACAAATCGAACATGTGCTCCTCGAAATGGGTGAAACAAGCGCTCACTACATGCTTTACGTGGATAAAATCAATAATCTGGACACGTTGGAACTGAAAGTGGAACTGGATGAAGCCAACATGATGGATACTATCCGTGACCTTCAAAACCTTTCGAAGAAGATTGAACATGCGCTCAACAGTGCCATTGGATTAAGCGTGAAAGTAACTCTGGTTGAACCTAAAACCATTGCACGTAGTGAAGGAAAGGCAGTGAGGGTAATTGATAACAGGAAAAAATAAAGCCCCCTAAATCCCCCGAATGGGGACTTAATGAAAGAAAGAAGAAGAAAAATAATGAAAATTATGATTAAAGAGAATATTGCTAACTTAGAACCCCCTATTGGGGGGCAGGGGGGCTTAATATCAAAATCTCTTGTCGATTCCCTTTTTGCTCAGTTCAATGAGCAGGATATTACCCGATTGTCCATTCGTGAAGTTGGAAAACTTGTTTCACAGATTGAGGCACAGAGCGGTGTGGAATTTATTCACATGGAAATGGGCGTACCGGGTTTGCCTGCTTCAGCTATTGCCATCGCTGCCGAGAAAAAAGCGTTAGATAAAGGACTTGCCACACAATATCCCCACATTGAAGGCATTCCGTTTGCCAAAACCGAAATCGCACGATTTGCCAAATTGTTTATTAATCTGGATGTGTCGCCACTTAATTGTATACCCACAGTGGGAGGGATGCAGGGTAGTTTTGCGGCTTTGCTGGCTGCTGCGCGCACCAATCCTGAAAAACCATACACATTGTTTATCGATCCTGGTTTTCCGGTAAACAAATCGCAGCTGCAAATTATCGGAGTTCCATTTAAACATTTCGATATTTTGAATTTCCGTGGCGAAAAACTGAAAGAAAAACTTGAATCGTTTTTGATTGAAGAAAATGTGTGTTCAATATGCTACTCTTCGCCCAATAATCCTTCGTGGATAAGTCTTACCGAACATGAATTGCAGATAATCGGTGAACTTGCAACTAAATACGATTTGATTGTGGTGGAAGATTTGGCTTATTTTGGTATGGATTTTCGCCAGCATTACGGACAGCCGGGCATTGCACCGTTTCAACCCACTGTGGCACGCTATACCGATAATTATATTTTATTGCTTTCGGCTTCGAAGATTTTTAGTTATGCCGGACAGCGTATAGGCATGATGATAATTTCGGAAAAACTACGCACGCGCCACTATCCGAATCTGAAAAACTATTTCAGCAGTGATGAACTGGCACATTTTATTTCGTATGGCGTGCTGTATGTAACTACTGCCGGAACTTCGCACACGGCTCAATACGCCTTAGCTGCCATGCTGAAAGCCGCCAACGATGGCGAAATTGACTTTGTTTCCGGACTTCATCCTTATGGCGAAAAAGCCAAAATAATGAAAGCATTGTTTCTGAAATACGGTTTCTACATGGTATACAACGACGAAGACCGACCCCTGGCCGATGGTTTTTATTTTACTATTGCCTATCCGGGCATGACGAGCGGCGAACTGATGAAAGAATTTCTGTATTATGGCATCAGTGCAATTTCGCTGGCAATAACCGGCAGCGAAAACCCCAACGGTCTGCGTGCCTGTGTTTCGTTTGTGCGGATGGATCAAATGGAGGTGTTGGAAGAGAGGTTGAAAGAATTTAAGGCGGTACATTAATAGACTCCTCTTAGGATTTAAAAACAAAAGAGCAAGTCTGGTGACTTGCTCTTTTGTTATAGATTATCAAATTAAAAAGCCCTTAGCAGAGAAAAATTCAGTTACCCTTATTAATAATCAACCAATTCAAAATATTATATCGAGCCACTCCTTGTTTTCTCTTTTAAAAAATTCGTAGCATGACTCACGTCGTGCTACGAATAAACCAAAAAATTTATGACACAGGGAAATCCGACACAAAAATAATAATTATTTTTATATAGTTAATCAGTATTGAGTGTTTTTTTTGGAAAAAATTAGAAAAATAGCTGTATTGTAAATTTATACAGAATATATGTTTTTATTAACACAGTACAAACCGCTTAAACCCCCACGTAGGGAGCTTTTAAGTTACTTTTGTTTCTTGTTCTTGCACTTAAAACAAAGAGTTTATTGAAACGAATGTCAATAAACTCTTTGTTCAACAGCAATCGGAATTAATCGGTTTGCATGTGAATCGGCTGTAACTGGCGAAGCTGGAATCAAATAATACAAACAAGGCATCACTAAATCAGTGATGCCTTGCAACAATAGTTTTAAAAAAACTATTCCTTTACTATTTTATGAACACTTCTTCCCTCGGTTGTAATCACTTCTATAATGTACATTCCGTTGCTTAATGCTGATAAATCAACTTCATTCGTATTTAATTCTGATTTTAGCTGAGCACCTTGCAGGTTATAAACCTGAACATTTTTCACAGAGCCCGATGATGTTATATATACTTTTGAAGCGGTTGCTGTTGGGAAAACATTGCAATTTATATCGGCATGTGTTGCATTTATTGCATTAGGCAAATCAACAATTCTATCGGTATAAATCAATAAATCTCCGGGTGACATTTGAATGGTCATGTTTGTATTCGTAACGTTCAGAGGCTGACCTGTAATCAGGTTATACCATGTGCCTGTATTCGGAAACAATGGATTTGCATTGACAATAATTGATGCATCAAAATTACCGAGAACAATCATATTTAAACTTGAATGTGATAAAGCAATTCTGCGCCCCTGACTCCAGTCAGAACTTGTGACACTCGTAACATACGAACCCTGAGTAAATGCAGTAGGGTAAAGTTTACGTAAGGTGATTATTTTGGCACAAGCATCGGCAGCTGCTTTACGGCCTGTGAGATTCAACCAGTTCCAGGCTGATTGTTTTTCATTGGTACGACCTCCGTTAGAATCTATCGAATAATCAAAACCCATTTCGCCAAATTCGTAAATCATTTTTGGTCCGGGGAGCAAAGTGGTGAAAGCGATATTTAAAGGCACACGTTTTATTCTTGATACCGAGTCAGTTTTCAATGTTCCCGTTCCATAAGTCAACGCTTTGAAGAAATTACGTTCTTCGTCATGACTTTCGGCATATCCAACCCACTGACGTGGGGATGAAATCATACCCGACATATCGCTGCTGCTTTGAAAACCCATTGCAGTTTGACAATACACACTATTCATATTGCGCCACAAATACATTCCCTGTGAAGCCAGATAGTCTTCTTCACTTCCACCCACGAAATGTTCAAGAATAAACATGGCACTTCCGTTAGTGCTTTTCACGGCAGTAAAATAGTCCTTCAGATTGTTGATTCGCTGCTGATCCCAAACTGATTCAGTTCCGGAATTTTGTGTAAAACCTTTTGTTAAGTCCATGCGATAACCGTCTACTTTATATTCGGTAAGCCAATACTGAAGCACACGTTTAAAATATTCTTTTGTAGCACTGGAGCTATGATTAAAGTCATTCAACACACTAAAACCGTGAGGTGCGTTTACATTCATCCAAGGGTTGTTAGCTGCAGGTTTGTTAGAAGTAGCATCCCAATAAAGCAATGCAAACGGACAAATTCCCGAAGCTTGATTAAAAACCATATCCAGAATAACAGCAATTCCCCGCTTGTGACATTCGTCAATGAATTTTTTATAGGTATCGGGAGTTCCATACGCTTTATCAGGCGCAAAGTAATGATTCGGATTATAGCCCCAGCTATTATTTCCATCAAATTCCTGAACGGGCATTAATTCAATTGCAGTAATTCCAAGATTCTTCAGATAATCAAGCTTCAGCATAGCAGCATCAAGCGATTTTTCTTTAGTAAAATCACGGAGTAACAATTCATAAATCACCAGATTTTCGGTTGAAGAAACCGTGAAATTTGGTACTTGCCAATTGTAGGCTATTTTAACTGTTTGAAGTGTAGCTACCAAACCAGTTGTTTTTCCAACCGGATAAGGTTTCATATTCGGATAAATTGTGTAATACTGATTAATCCATTGGTCATTCCATGGGTCGAGAACCAATTCGGTATATGGATCGCTGGAACGAATTGAATTATCAACCAGATATTGAAATCCGTACATTTTTCCGGGAGTAAGACCGGTAAGCGTAAACCACCAATAATCTCCATCTTTTTTCATCTGATACGCATTCAGTTGCAACCAGTTATTAAATTCACCCAATAAAAAAACATTCGACTTTCGAGGTGCATACAATACTAGTGTTACCGTAGTGTTATCAATATAGTTTATGCCGTCTTTAAGGCCTGTAGGACGAGTCTGTGTTGTTACCGGGGCTGGTACACAAATATAAGCGGTATCATAAACAGTATTTCCACTTACGGTAGCAGAGCCTATTAAAGTATAATCAGTAGTATTTGTAAAAGTGTAAGTAGTGGTTAATGTGGTAGAATCTGTAGTCGATGTTTTAATATCCGTACCATTAATATTTATTTTCAATGCGGCATTAACTGATGAAGCTATTTTGATAGGCATTGTAGTCCCGATAGTTGTAACCCCATCGGCAGCTGGAGAGGTAAAAGCTACATTTAATCCAGCCTGATATACGTTTACAAAAATATCACCTCCAGCAGCAGTTTTGCCGGAAAGTGTACCGGCAGCATTTCTGAAAACCAAGGCTATTTGTTTAATTTTCTCAGTTGATGGTACTCCCAGAAAAGATTGAATGTTTGGACCAATAGTTAGTTTCCAAAGATTTGTTCCAATATTTGTAAGCATATTCTTACTTGTATTAGCTTTTGTATCGGTTGCACCGGTTGGCCAGGGAGTGAGCACATATTTCCAGTCGGAAGTACTGGTGCTTGCAGAAGTGATAACACCAATATGAGCATATACACCGGTTGTAAGTCCTTTCAAAGCAGCATTACCTTGCGATGCATCATAAATAATGTCAAATGAACCTCCTGTTTGAGTTATAAAGGTTGGATTTGTTGTTACCTGAGCACTCGAAAACAATGTCAGGAATGAAATTGAAATAAGTAAAAATAGTTTTTTCATGATATAATTAGATTTAATTTTCAGATTTACAAATAGATGACAAAAATAAAACAATATTATCTTCATAATCATGCAAATAGAAGTACTTAAACTAATTTAAAGCGCAAACGATTGCAATATGTAAATCAATCACAATTTGACAATCAAAATTACATGCTGTTTTTCAATTATAAAAAAAGTCATTGTTTGCTATTGGAAAGTGGAAAAAAATTGAATCTACACCAGCCCTTCTATCTCCACCATTTCGTCAACGTCCAGGTGGTAATCAACGTATTTTACACCAAACCCGAAAAGCTGTCTGAAATCGCGGGTATAACCGCAGGGATCACCCATTTTATGAATGGTTTCGGTGGAAATAACATCCCAAATTTGTTTCATTTCTTCCTGCACATCTTCGCGCATTTCCCAGTCGTCGATGCGGATGCGACCTGCTTCATCAAGTGGAACTTCAGCACCACTGAAAAGTTTGTCGGCATACAGTCGTTGAATTTGCTCAATGCAACCTTCGTGTATTTTCTTAGCTTTCATTACTTTGAAAAGCACTGTAATATACAGCGGAATGACCGGAATAGCCGAACTGGCCTGAGTTACCAGTGCTTTATTCACCGAAACATAAGCTCTGAGTCCGTTTGATTTCAGCTTTTCAGTCATATTTTTAGCTGTTGCTTCCAGATGATCTTTGGCGCCGCCTATACTTCCTTTGCGGTAAATTGGTTCTGTTACGGAAGGTCCGATATAGGAATAAGCCAGGGTCAAAACATTATCGGCCAGCACACCGGCAGCATGTAACGCATCAATCCACATTTCCCAATCCTCGCCACCCATTACGGCTACGGTATTTTCAATTTCTTCGTCCGAAGCAGGGTCTATAGTTATTTCCGTTACCACTCCGGTATGAAACTCAACGGTTTTATTGCTGTAAGGTTGCCCAATGGGCTTGAGCACCGAGCGATGTGTTACGCCCGTAACCGGATGCGTGCGGACCGGCGATGCCAGGCTGTAAATCACCATATCCACCTGACCCAAATCAGCTTTTATCAGCTCTATCGTTTTCTGTTTAATTTCGTCTGAAAATGCATCTCCGTTTATACTTTTGGCATACAAACCCGCTGCATGTGCTGCTTTGCTGAACGCAGCCGTATTATACCAACCTGGCGAAGCCGTTTTTTCGGGTTGAGGTTCTTTCTCAAAGAAAACACCTATCGTGGCTGCATCCGAGGCAAAAGCACTCGTGATACGTGATGACAATCCAAAACCGGTTGAAGCTCCGATTACCAGTACTTTTTTTGGTCCTTCAATTTTTCCTTTTGATGTTACATAGTCTATTTGTTTGAGCACATTTAGCTCGCAACCGGTAGGGTGAGCAGTAAGGCTGATAAAGCCACGCATTCTCGATTTTACAATCATTTTTAATAAGTGTATTGTTT
>CAIKVR010000343.1 GCA_903830915.1 uncultured Bacteroidales bacterium | reverse complement strand
TGTATCCACACCTGTATTAATCAGTTGGATACTATAAAATTGTGACCCATCACCTCCATTAAAGGTAATTGAACCGGGTGTATTAAAATCGCCGATAATATTACCTTTAATATTCACTCCGCCTTGAATATTAAATGCATGAAACATTGCTGTGCCGGTGTTCGTCCAGTTAATGTTCTTAACTGTATTATTTAAGACATTGCTTACAGGACTTGCATCTATATTCATTACCAACGCTCTGAAATTATTATTTGCTTCTGTTTTAGTCCAGGCTGTACCTCCACATTTTGTGGCCGATCCACCAAAGTAGTTTCCGGAAATAGTGTGATTTCCTCCTGATTGGATATGAACTATTTCGTAAGATGCATCTTCGATACCAACAAAAGGAGTTGTTTCATAAAAACTATTGCCTGTTATTGTGAAACTAGCATTCATCTTATCAAGTCGAATGGCCATATTCAGCTGTGTAGGATCTGTTGCGGGTATAAAAAAATCGGCAAAGTCATTGTTACTAATCGTATTCAATTTATTGGGTGCTCCATTTAAACTCCCAGCTGAATAAACTGAATACGTTGGTCTCAACGTATTAGAAACATTGGTAATTAAATTATTACTAATCGTATTGTTATTATTACCGCCAATGGCGCTTGTAGAACCTAAGGTAATAGTTCCACCGTAGAGATTTGTACTTGAACCTTTAATAGTGCAGTACTTTACAGTGTTGTTGCATGCATCCATTTTCATTGTAATGGTTGAAGCAATTGCTGGATTAGTTCCACCGGTATTGATAATGGTCAACGCACGGGTGGTGCCAATTTGATTTCTACGTCCATCAATAGTTACATTATTTGCACCATTTAATGAAATAAGAGCCCCACTAAAATCTCCCGAAATAGTTTTCCCACTTACAGTTGGATATATTTTTAGTGAAGTCCAAACGGTACTGACATTTATACCAACTAAATCTGGTGATATTACACCATCACTTGGTTCAATGGTATTATCAATAATCTGTAATTCAATAGCTCCGACATATGCACCGTCGGTATTAGCGTTGATGGCTGCCATAGCTTGTCGAAGCGATGTAAAATCTGCTCCTGTTGCACCGACAGTTTTAACTACCTGAGCTTCGGCCTGCCAGGTAAAAAGACCCAAGAATAGAATCATCGAAAAAGTACGTAATGTTGAATTCATAATAATTAATTTTAAGGGTGAATTTTGATAGTTCTATTTTATTTGACAAACCGTTCAGGCCAATTATTTTGATCTTTGAAGTATTGTAAAAGTAATACACAAAATAAAGGATTATCCCCTGCTCTTGAATATTAATTTTTATAAACCTTTTATATGTAGAAGCAAGCACTTCATATTAACATTCTGGTTTGTATAATTACCTTTATATTATTCAGATGATAATATATTTCTATGGAACAGAATTAAAGCCCTAAAAATAAATTTTTCGTGATTATCGTTTCAATATTTTGTTGGTATTCAATCCATTTTCTGTAGTAACTTGTACTAAATAAATTCCTCTACTAAAATCAGATGCATTTATTTTCATAATTCCATTTTCAGCAATAAGGTTGTTATTATACACAGTTTTGCCCAATACATCTACAATCATAACTTTATAGCTTTTGCCATCGTTAAGATCAGTAGAATTTATTATGATGTTATTGTCTGAAATATAACAGTTTAATGTGTTCGATTCATTTAATATTGTCGGGTTAGCTGTTGTAAGTTTATAGTAATTTTTTAGTATTAATATCTTCGAAGAATAAGGCTGAAGCGTTAGTGAATTTGAAAAAGGTATGCCTTCCATTGTTACATATTCCGAGTTCAAATCAATAGTTTTCGGAGCAGTTGTTGCATTTACCTCAAATCGGGCACAATCATTTATATTGATTGGAGTTACTGTCGCTTCATAAACTTCTACATTGTCAATATAGGTATTGCCAATAACATTCTGATAAACAGAAATTTCCCAACTTCCGTAATCAGTTGAAGTTAATGGTTTTATTAAGAATTCATGTTCTTTGCGTGTGGTGCTGTATGGAGCATACTGAACAGCGGCAAGTCCTGACCAGGGTGTAAGCGTCTGTCGGAGATTTGCTCCAACTATACAATTTTCAACATTACTGATGGTGCTGAAACGTAAAATATAACTTTTATCTTTAC
>CAIKVR010000342.1 GCA_903830915.1 uncultured Bacteroidales bacterium | reverse complement strand
GTTCTAAATCAGAATTGTTGGAATTTAAAATTATTCGAGATAAAATTCCGATTTACAGTGTGGATGCCACTTATATGATTGGCAAGGACATTGGTTATATCAAAATCAATCAATTTGGTAGTTCTACAGTTCAGGAATTTGAAAAAGCCTTTGCAACACTTCAAAAGAAAGGGATGAAAAGCCTTATTGTAAGTCTGCAGAGCAATGGTGGCGGATATCTGAATGCTGCCAAGATGCTGGCCGATGAATTTCTCTCAAAAAACAAACTTATTGTTTATACACAGGGACTTAATCAACCTAAAAATGTGGAGACTTCAACGGCAAGTGGGGTTTTCGAAACAGGAAAGCTGATTTTCCTTGTGGATGAATATTCAGCTTCCGCAAGCGAAATTGTTTCAGGAGCATTGCAGGATTGGGACAGGGCTATCATTGTGGGTCGACGCACATTTGGTAAAGGTTTGGTACAAAACCAGTTTCCATTAATTGATGGTTCGATGATGCGATTGACCATTGCCCGTTACTACACTCCGACTGGACGTTGCATTCAGAAATCGTACAAAGGTGGATATGACAAATACGAACGTGACCTGATGGATCGTTACAAAAAAGGTGAATTCCTTCATGTAGACAGTATTCATTTCCCTGATTCTTTAAAATATCAGACATTGAATCTGAAACGCACCGTTTATGGCGGTGGCGGTATTATGCCTGACATTTTCGTTCCGCTGGATACCACCCGATTTACAAATTTGCATCGTAAACTGGTGGCTCAGGGAATTGTGAATAAGGTTAGTTTACAATATATTGACAAAAACCGTGAAGAGTTGAAGAAAATTTACAACTCATTTGATAAATTCAGAAAGGAATTTATAGTTGATGATGCCTTTATGAATCAACTGACAAATGCAGCCGAAAAGGAAAAAATCAAGATAGATTCAACTCAGTATGCTATTTCAAAACCACTTATTAAACTTCAGCTCAAAGCTTTAGTTGCACGCGATTTGTGGGAAATGAACGAGTATTATCAAATAATGGATGCCGATAATGAATCGTTGCAGAAAGCAGTTCAAATTTTGCAGACACCCGGAGCTTACGAGAAAATACTTAAATAGTTCAATGTTTCGTGTTCATCGTTTCGTGTTAGCAAAATATGGAACACGAAACGCCAAACATGGAACATGATAACATATCTTCAAACCCATTGGATTGAAATTGTTGGAGCTATTCTGAGTCTGATATACCTCTATCTTTCTATCAAAGCAAAAGTAAGTCTGTGGTTTTTTGGAATTATCTCTTCAATATTTTACATCGTCGTATTTTACCAAACAAAGTTATATGCAGATATGAGTCTGCAGTTTTACTACGTGTTTATTAGTATTTATGGCTGGATTCACTGGAAACACGGCAAATTGGAGAATGAAGAGCTGACAATCGCTATCATGACAAATCGTGACTGGCTGAATACAATAGTCGGAACAGTTGTGGTTTATGTCGTTTATTACCTTTTTCTGGCAAATTGCACCGACTCAACAATTACAAAATCCGATGCGCTGGTTGGTGCGATGAGTGTGATTGGAACCTGGATGCTTGCAAAGAAATTCCTTGAAAACTGGCTGATGTGGATTTTAGCCGATGGACTGTGTATTGGCCTTTACCTGTACAAAGAACTATACCCCACAGCAATACTCTTTGTCATTTACACCTTTATGGCCGGAGTAGGGTACTGGGAATGGAAAAAAACGATTCAAAAACTTGAGAATGAATCAATTTAAAGATAAATTTCATCCTTGAATTTGTAAATTACTTTACTTCACATCATAAATACGCCTGCAATCCGATAAGCTTTTTGTTTCCCTCTTTTTTCCAAAACCAGTTATTCACCAAATACGTTACATACGCACTTCCTGCACCCACAACTGCTCCAGCTACAACGTCGGATGGATAATGAACACCCAAATTCATTCGGGAATAACCCACTGAACATGCCCATAACATACTGGGAGCAATCACATACCATTTTGGATACTTTAAACTTAAAGCCGTAGCCGTGGAAAATGCAAGCGATGTATGTCCGGAAGGAAACGAAAGTGAAGTTTCAAAAGCATAAGGAGTTATAAATTCAGGATATGTAACATAAGGTCGGGGACGATTAATTGAATATTTCAATGACTGAGTAATAACTCCACCAACGCCAATGCTGACTCCCACATAAAGTGCATCCTTCAACAAATTATCATCTTTCTCAATTAAAGCCACAACGCCCATTGCAAGGGGAACTCCGATTGCAACTTCAGTAGTGGTATTTGAAATCAGTTTGGAAAAACCAATTGTAGAAGTATTGCTGTTTATGCTTCGCAATATATCTATATCGGTATTTTGAGCCTTAACTTCTGTACTTATTACTGAAAATGTACAGCAAAGCAGAATAATTGTCGTAAATTTGCACATATTTTTTCGGCAAAGATAAATAAAAAAGTCAGAGCTAGTTAGTCAATATTAAACTTGACTGCCCGAATACCTGTTTACCCGTTTACTCCATAATGTTCAAAATCGCTATACTTGGTCCGGAATCAACTGGAAAATCAACACTTGCCCAGACTCTGGCTGAACATTTTAATACAGAATGGGTTCCGGAATATGCACGCGAATATGTTGAAAATCTAAAAGCTCCTTACACGTTTGATGATATATGTTGTATAGCCTGCAAACAAATAGAGCAGGAAAAAGCGTTTGAGAATTCGGTTTCCACGGATAAGTTTGTATTTTTCGATACTGAATTGATTATCACGAAAGTATGGTTTGAATACAAATACAAAACAGTGCCATCATTCGTTACAGAAAGACTGAAAACAGGATTTTTTGATTTGTATTTACTTTGTACACCCGATTTACCGTGGGAATCTGATGCGGTTAGAGAGCATGGTACAGACCGGGAGTTTTTTTTCGATTGGTATAAAAAGGAGATTGAACAAACCGGAAAAGCTTATGTTATTGTGAAAGGCACAGGCAACGAACGGATTCAGAATGCAATCGGTTTTGTAACTGCGCTTTTAATAAAATAAATATTGTAATTATTTTTCCAGCAACAATTTATGGATAAAGCTTTATCTGAAACAATTGACAAACTCTCTATTCCTGAGGGTTTTAGGGAAGTATGTCACGAGTGCGGGACAAAAGACTCCATGCCTTCAACCGATGTATTAAGAGATGTTGTTCAGATTGCGCGTTCCATTTTATTCCCGGGATATTTTGGTGATCCTGAGGTAAATGAGCATACCATGAAGTTTCATATTGGTGTAAATGTTGAACGTTTAAATATGTTATTACACCAACAAATTAAAGCAGGTATCTGCTTCAGTTTTAACGGTGAATCGCACGATATGAAAAAAGTGGAACAGGAAGCTATCGAGAAAACAAATATTTTTATCACACAATTGCCCGAAATACGTGAAAAACTGCATACTGACGTAATTGCAGCCTATAATGGTGACCCCGCCGCCAAAAGTTTTGGTGAAGTTATTTTTTGCTACCCAAGCATTAGAGCTATAAGTAATTACCGTATTGCTCATGCGTTGCTTAAGCTCAATGTGCCGCTTATTCCGCGCATTATTACAGAAATGGCTCATTCCGAAACAGGAATCGACATTCATCCCGGTGCTACTATTGGTGATTATTTTACCATTGATCATGGTACAGGTGTGGTAATTGGCGAAACAGCCACTATAGGCAACAACGTAAAAATGTATCAGGGAGTAACTCTTGGCGCAAAAAGTTTTCCGCTGGACGAGGATGGAAATCCGATTAAAGGTATTCCACGCCACCCGCATATTGGTAATAATGTGATTATTTACTCCAACTCTACTATTTTGGGAACGATAACAGTAGGTGATGGAGCTGTAATTGGAGGTAATCTTTGGGTAGATACTGACGTGCCACCTGGTGCTAAACTTGCTCAAAAAAAGTAAATAGGTTCATCAGTTGATTAGTTTTTTTGCTGAATTAAAATGTAACAATAATAATATGGAATTTGAAATGATTGCCAAGACCTTTCGGGGTTTGGAAGAGGTGTTGGCTACCGAACTGCTTCAACTTGGAGCTAATAACGTGCAGTTGCAACGACGTGCAGTGAGTTTTACCGGTGATAAACTGATGCTTTACAAGTCGAATCTGTACTGCCGCACTGCATCCCGAATTTTGAAACCGATACTTACATTTGATGCCTCCAATCCCGACGAAGTATATGAGCAGATAAAAAAAATAAACTGGGAAGACTACATGAGTGTCGACAGCACCTTTGCCATTGACTCAACCGTTTTTTCGGAAACCTTTCGTCACTCCAAATTCGTAGCTTACCGTGTTAAAGATGCCATTGCCGACTGGTTTATGGAAAAATACGACCAACGTCCATCCGTACGGTTGGATGGAGCAGAGCTATTAATAAATATACATATTGCAGAGAAAAAATGTACTCTCTCGCTCGACAGTTCGGGCGAATCGCTTCACAAGCGCGGTTATCGTGTTGCACAAACCGAAGCACCGATTAATGAAGCACTGGCAGCCGGTATGCTGCTTATGGCGGACTGGAAAGGACAAACCAATTTTGTTGACCCAATGTGCGGTTCGGGTACATTGCTGATTGAAGCTGCTCTGATAGCACTGAATATACCACCCGGCATTTACCGGTCTGCCTTTGCTTTTGAAAAATGGAAAGACTTTGACAGCGAGCTTTTTGATATGTTGTACAATGATGATTCCAATGAACGACCTTTCGATTTCAAAATCTACGGTTCGGACAATTCACCATTAGCCATCAAAATAGCCGAACAAAACATCAAAAGTGCCGGTCTTTCAAAACATATTCAGGTTCAGCTAATGCCTATCCAAAAACTGGAAGCACCTGCAACAGAATGTTTGGTAGTGACCAATCCACCTTATGGTGAGCGTATTACATCGGACGATATTTATGGATTGTATGCTGCGCTTGGTACTGCCATGAAACATAAATTTGCCGGAAATACAGTTTGGGTTATAAGTTCTCACGAAGAATGTCTGGATAAAATCGGTCTAAAACCTTCCGAACATATTCGCCTGCTTAACGGCTCGTTGGACTGCTGGTATTGCCGTTACGATATTTTTGCGGGAAAACGCAATGATTTCGTGGCAAAGAAAAGGAATAACTTTAGCTAGTTATCAACTACTTACAAATGGTAAATGGTAAATGATTAATAGTAAATGAAAAAAGTATTTGCAGTTTCCAAAAAAATCCTTACTTTTGCACCGCAATTGCCCAGATGGCGGAATTGGTAGACGCGCTGGTCTCAAACACCAGTGGATTCACTTCCATGCCGGTTCGATCCCGGCTCTGGGTACCCGAAAAAGCTCAATCAGTTGATTTTCAACGATTGAGCTTTTTGTTTTACCTCATTTGCACAACATTTGCACAACATGCAAATCATTTCAACCTCTTTCAATTGATTTCAAAAATCATCCACAATTGAATACAATCCTTTTCTTTCGTTCTTAGCCTTCATG
This sequence comes from uncultured Bacteroidales bacterium, assembly GCA_903830915.1. Classification (GTDB taxonomy): domain Bacteria; phylum Bacteroidota; class Bacteroidia; order Bacteroidales; family Paludibacteraceae; genus Paludibacter. Next base: position 4,775 of record CAIKVR010000342.1, on the reverse strand, counting down.
TTTAGAATTTGATAGTTTGTTAGTTCACGACAATAATATCGACTGTAGGGCTTTGCATAACCTTCAGCAATCATTATTTCATTGAGACACCTACCATCAGGCAAATAGACAAAAGCCAACGTTCTCCCGTAAGGATCTATTTCGTTACCTTTTTCCAATTCAATTGAAAGCGAAGTTCCTGGAAGTACAAATTCTTTCAGAAAATTAAAAGACAATCTTCCCAGCATCATCAATAATGCACCTGCCATATGTGTTTCTCGCTCGTCTTGAAATAATTTTCGACAAGATTTAATTACCGGGGCATCTATCCCCAAAAATCTGATTTCAAGCTCTGAATTATTGCAAAAATCATTCAAAATAACGCCATCTCCATCCACAACCTTATTTAAATTCATGTGATTTTTTAAAATTTTCGGTTCAAATACATTCAAATTCTCCATTTTACATTAGTTTAACTGATTGAATCATAGTTTATTGTTTCGTAAATTTACAAAAAATAATTCAATAGTGGATTATTCAACACTAAAAACGTTTTAACCATGGCCAGACAACTTGGACACGTAAAGTACAAAGGAACGATTGGGGACATTCGTCACTTTAAGATTAAAGGAATGACCGGCAATTTTGCCGGCATGAATGGTGGTGCAACAGGCGAACAGATTAAAAATGGCGCTTCGTTTGTCAGAACTCGTGAAAACATGAATGAATTTGCAGGCTGTGCAACAGTAGGCAAATCAATTCGTGCAGGACAATCTCAATTAATGAAACAAATGAGCGACCCTCAATTCACTGGTCGTTTAACTGGTGTCGTTAAGAAAATCAATTTGGAAGATCAATCGGAGGCTCGTGGTGTTCGTGCGATTTTGATTACTGCTGTACCGCAACATTTAATCGGGTTGAATTTCAACCGGAATAATACCGTTGAGGGTTCTTTCACCGGAAAATTTGAAACTGTAGCGAACGCAGGAAGAAACAGTGTAACGCTTACTGTAGAACCCTTTGAAGCATTAAAACAGCTCAAAGTTCCTGCCGGTGCAACTCATTTCCGTTTCGTGAATTCTATTTCAGTGATTTCGGATTATGCTTATAATTCGTTGACAAAGGTTTACGAACCTATTGAACCAGCTTTGAATGAGCTTTCAAAAGTTGCGTATTCAGATTACATAGAAATTGCACCAGGTGAAAATCCTGAAGTTTCTATAGTAAGTGCTTTGGCAGGAACTCCAGTAATGACCGATAGCGTAAGTTTATTGAGTTGTGTTGGAATTGAATTCTCTCAAAAAGCAGGTGACAATTATTATGTTTTTTCTGTTGGAAACAGCATGAAGATCAAAAACGTATTTTGATAATTATCACTCAAAACTTAGGAAGCTCCACTGAGAAGTGGGGCTTTTTTTTGTGCCCGATAAACATTATAGATTTTTTCTATTAGGTGGGCTTATGGTAGGCTTATGGTAGGCTTATCTATGACTTGAACGGTGAATATTTGCACCCACCACTCGGAAAATGGGAAATAACTTTTTGGGCCGTCCCACCGAGCCCGAAAAAAGTTATTCTCATTTTTCCGCCAATAGTAACTAAAGCAATTCTAAATATCAGCAATACATTTGAGATTTGCAGCCAACATTCGGTAAGACGGGAAATAACTTTTATTCAACTGAAAAAATAAACACTAAAAAGTTATTCTCGGATTATCCGCCAAAGGTAATTTCTATATTTTTGTTGATTTGTTTTCAAGTAATTAACCCTTAAAAATTCGCATTATGGAAAATCCTTTTGAAATTATTATTGAAAAATTGACCAACATTGAAAAAATGCTCCTTGAATTACCCAAAAATGGTGGTTTTATTCCTGGCAATAATCCAGGATTTGAGGAAATTATGTCAATTGACGAAGTTGCAGTGTTTCTAAAACTGTCAAAACCGACAATTTATGGTTTTTGCTCTTCCAGAAAAATTCCGTATTCAAAAAAAGGAAAACGGCTCTATTTTAATAAAACTGAAATCAATGACTGGATAAGTCAAGGTAGAAAAAAGACTTTTTATGAAGTGCTGAATGAACCTATTCATGGAATTCTAAAGCCCCCAAGAAGAAAGTAGAAAACTTTGTTTTAAGACCTATTGGGGCTAACTCGTCGCAGAAATGAATATATACCGCTGGAATTGCGTTGGAAAATGGCTTGGGGAAAACGGAATGAATGAGCTTGCGAAATGGAAATGAGTATTTCCCTAAGCTGTGGGGTGCTGAGGTGTATGCTTGCAATGTAGGCGAAATGAAGTGTGGTTCGGTTGAGGTACGAAACCGACCAAAACGAAATGGAGACGAAATGGAATGCATTTACCGCAAGCACATGGATAATCAACTCGATATATTTATTTTCTGCACAACTAATGGGTGGTGGGGTCTTCTGTGGCTTTCTTATATTGGCGGAACGCCTTTACACTTACCGCTCTGCCTGAAAGGCGCTTAGTCTCTTTTGGGGTGGACACGCCGCAGTATGAAAAATAGACCATTGGAAATGCGTTGGAAAATGGCATGGGTGGATTAGGCGTGGAATGGAACAGGCGTTTGGGGAATGAAATGGAGCTATACTGGCTGTTTGTGTGTGGATTGATTTGTGGGAGGATTACAGCCGGAAAGCGAAATGGAATGACTGCGTGGATTGTGGAATGGAGCGACTAATCCACCTATGCTGTGCGGGGCTGAGGTGGGTGAAATGAACTGAACGCAATGTAGTGAAGGGTGGACGCGTAGTGAGGCACGAACAGCGTCCCCCGAAACGAAATGAGTGAAGAGAATAAACCGACCGCAAGCATAAGGAAATAAAACTCGACCTATTTTTTCTTACTGCAACCATTGAAAGGGAGGAGGGGAATATTGTTGGTCTTTCGGGCAGCGGAGCGGGGCAAAGCGTTTGTCTAGTCCTGAAATAGGTTTACAAAAAAGTAAACACAATTCAGGATTATGAGAACAACTGGAAACAAATTTCCGGACGACTTCAAATTACAAGTTGTTCAAGAGTATTTAAGTACAGATATAAGTCAGTCAGAGTTAAAAAGGAAGTATAATTTTGGCGGAAAGAACAATATCAACAATTGGATTCGTAAATTTGGGCTTTCAAAACCAAGTAAAGACCAAAAAGAACTGGATCAATTTATGGAAAATGAGAAACAGAAGTCAACTTTAGAACAAGAACTTGAATTAAAAATCAAGAAGTTAGAAGAAGATTTAAGGCGCGAGCAACTTCGTACTAAAGCATTGAGTACCATGATTGACATTGCCCAGCGCGAGCTAAAATTTGATATAAGAAAAAAATCTGGAGCCAAACGGTAACAGAGCTGCGCACGAGTTATTATGGATCAGATATTGATAGTTTGTGCGACCTGTTTGGTAGAAGTAGGCAAGCCTATTACCAGCGAAGTAAATACAATTACAAAGAAGAAGTAAAAGAAGAGATTTTATTTCAATTAGTTGAAAAACAGCGAGAATTAATGCCTAAACTTGGTGGTCGAAAGTTGCTAGAGGTAATCCAACCTCGTTTACCACCAGAACTAAGCATTGGTAGGGATAGTTTCTTTGATTTCCTGAGAAGACATGGATTATTGGTTGGAAAGCGACGAAGTCGGGTAAAAACTACTTATAGCAATCATTGGTTGCGTAAGTATCCTAACTTGATTAAAGGGTTTATTCCAACACGAGCTAATCAAGTATGGGTTAGTGATATTACCTATATTGAAACAGTGACTGGATTTGTTTATTTGAATTTAATAACCGATGCTTATTCCAGGAAAATAGTAGGCTGGGCAATCGGAGCAACATTAGAAGCCAAATACACAATTGAAGCATTAAGAATGGCTCTTAAACAAGTTCCAAAAGGTACTGAAGGATTGATACATCATTCTGACAGAGGAGTTCAATACTGTTGTGGTGAATATATCAAGGTATTGAATAAGAATCATGTTCAAATCAGCATGACAGAAAACGGAGACCCTCGTGAAAATGCAATAGCAGAGCGTGTGAATGGCATTTTAAAAGATGAGTGGCTAAATCAAATGAGACTGAAATCGATTGAACATGCTATAACAGAACTGAAGCGAATAGTTCAGATTTATAATAGCTGTCGACCTCATGCCAGTTTGGATATGAAAACACCAGAATATGCTCATGGCCAATCAGGTGTGTTCAAAAAACATTGGAAGACGTATTACAAAACTGCACAAACCGCAGTCTCGTATTAGGTTTTCAAGGCATTAATAGCTCTTAGTTGTCATAAAAAAAGGATAGCTGAAACTCAACTATCCCGTTTTTCTGACGTACTTGTCGCTAATCATATTTATTCCTTGTTAGGTTGCTCCTCAGCAGAGCCTATCTCCGCTTGAATATGATAACGCAAAGATAAAAATTAAATGTAAAGAAATTACAGGATTATAAACAAAAATCTGTAAACAAATTTCAGGACGATACAGTTGATTTTGTGCGGCTATTATACATAATTAGGTTATATTTAGCCCTATTGATTTGCCGTCAGGCAAGGGCTCGAATATAACTACATGTTATGTATAATAGCTTTGAGTTGGTTTTTTTCTGGCGCAAGTGCAGCACGGTGGTGGCGGTCCCGCTTTAGACCGGGATAAATCTCCGTGCAAACGTCTTTTTTGCCTTTTGCAAAAAGTGTGACAGAAAAAAACAACAGAAGGGTTGATTGTGCGGAAGCCGACAAAAAGACCGTGCAAGCCCAGAGGTACGAGGGGCGGGGATTTTTGGCGGCTGGGGAT
>CAIKVR010000341.1 GCA_903830915.1 uncultured Bacteroidales bacterium | reverse complement strand
ACAATATATTTTGAGTTTTCACAACGCAGAACAACCTGGAGCATCTTTAATGAATTTTCGCACACCGACAATCTGTCAAAAATTTTTCGGGATTCGATGCTGGATCACTGGTTTCTGTTAGTTATTGCTCTAAGTTTTTTCCCAATACTATATTATTTATTTAGTTATGTAAAATCAGAAAAAATCAAATCCGGTTGGAAATACTGGACTATTTCTGCTGTACTTTTTCCGTTAGTCATAACCTCAACAGTAATCGGAATTCGTGGTGGGTTCGGACGATTTGTTAGACCCATAACAATTAGTAATGCAAATCAATATGTAAATAAACCCATTGAAGCATCTGCCGTTTTAAATACGCCATTTACCTTAATCCGAACAATCGAAAATAATAGTTTGCCACAATTCTCCTATTTTAAAGACCTGAATGACCCGGAAAAGATACAACCTACGACATATTATACACTAAATTCTACTAAAATGAAGAAACTAAACGTGGTAGTATTGATAATGGAAAGTTTTGGTCGGGAGTATATAGGTTCTTTGAATAAAGACCTGATAGGAATAGATTACAAAGGTTACACACCATTTCTTGATTCAATAATTGGTAAAAGTCTCACTTTTGAAACTTCTATAGCCAATGGGCGGAAATCAATTGATGCGCTTCCTTCGGTTTTAGCATCTATTCCAAGAATTGGAGAACCTTATTTTGTAGGTGATTATGGAAATAATCAGGTGCTTAGTTTGGCTGGTGAATTGAAGAAAAAAGGATATTATTCAGCATTTTTCCACGGCGCACCTAACGGATCAATGGGTTTTTGGGCTTTTGCCAAAACAAGCGGTTTCATCGATTATTTTGGAATGGATGAATATGGAAAAAACAAAGATTTTGATGGAACTTGGGCAATTTGGGATGAGCCGTTCTTTCAATTTTATGCAGATAAAATGAACACTTTTCATGAGCCTTTTGTAACTGCTATGTTCTCAGCAAGTTCTCATCATCCTTATGTTGTTCCTACAAGCTATCAATCTCAACTTAACGAAGGAACTTTACCTATACATAAATGTGTGAGATATTCTGACATAGCATTAAGACATTTTTTTGAAAAAGCAAGTAAAATGTCTTGGTTTAACCACACTTTATTTGTTATTACCGGCGATCACACTAATGCAACTGACCAACCACTTTACCAGAATGACATTGGCTTACATGCTGTACCAATAATATTTTATTATCCGGCTGGAATAGCTCCTGAATATAGAAAGGAAATAGCACAACAGATTGATATTAAACCTTCCGTACTCGGTTTTCTGGGCTATGATTTACCTTATGTTGCATTTGGAACAGATGTGTTTCATCGCAAGCCTGATAATGCTTATGGTATTGACGATGAAAATGGAATATATAGCTTTTATTCCAATGAATATCTTTTTCAGTTTAATGGCGAAAAAGCAACAGCTTTGTATAATTACAAGTTAGACAGAATGCAAAAAGTAAATTTGCTTCAAAAAGATGCAAAACAGGCCGCGAAAATGGAGTTAAGTATTAAATCAATTCTCCAGACTTACCAACGACGAATGAAGGAAAATGATTTAACTAAAAATAAATAAATTATACTTTCTGACACTAGAGTATTTTTATATATCGACAAAAAAAAGTAAATTTGCATTCCTCAAAAATGGTCCTGTAGTTCAATGGATAGAACAAGTGTTTCCTAAACACTAGATCCGGGTTCGATTCCCGGCGGGACTACCATCAATATATTTAATCATTTATTCAGAAATCAACTTATTACCAAAAAATTTATTTGATTGTGTTTTAACTAATTTGTTTACTGCACTTATTTTTATATATTTCAAAAAAGAAGATTCTGTTTTGTGCCCAGTTATTCGAATTATTGAATTAATAGGTACACCCATCAAAAATGCATTAGTAGCAAATGAACGTCTGGCAGTTTGGCTTGTTACCAAATTGTATTTTTCTGTCATTTGATTAATGTTTCTATCACCTCTATTTCTTTCAATCTTAACTGGTTCGTTTACTTTCGCCATTTCGGCAACTAATTTTATATAATCATTAAATTTTTGATTAGAAGGAGGTTGTGGTAATTTATAGTTGTATTTCTCAAGTATTTTCCTAACTTTAGGATGTAATGGAACAACTATTTTCTTATTTGTTTTTTGACTTATTATTTTGACAGTATCATTGTCTAAAATGTTTTTTTTGCTTATTTGAGTAAGATCTGAAAAATGAAGTCCCGTATAACAACCTATAATAAATATATCTCTTACTTGTTCAAGATAAAGCGGTAAACCGGTTATATTGTACAATAAAGTCAATTCCGATAGATTCAAATAAATTGATGTGGTTTCTTCATTCGGTTTTTTGAATGATTTCTTTTTAAAATCTGATGGAACTGATATTCCCATACCTACAGCTTCGTTCAAAAGGGTTTTTAAGATCTTTATTCGTGTGCCTATTGTATTGATTGACAAGGCAGTAACTGATTTTGATTTACTATTTTTGGTTATGCCAGCTTTTGGTTTTGAAAGGTAATCAATAAATGCGTAGTAAAAGTCAATGTCTATTTTTTCAAAAGTCAACACGGAGTTTCTATCTCGTTGATAATCTAACAAATTGTTTTTTAAAGTCACATAGCTTTTAACCGTATTTGCCTTACGAACTGATTTGTCAATAAAGAAATCGATAAATGAAAATAAATCACTTGGTGTTTGAATTTGGTCTTTTATAACTTTAGCGGGTTTGAAAATCTTATCCAAATCAATTCGTAGCTCTTCGTGCGTTGGTATTTTTCCTTTTCCAGTTAGTTTTTGAAATAATTCCTTTACTGTATTTTCAAACATTTCAATTTTAGAATTGATATTAGCCGTTTCGTTTGAGGAGTATTTTACTTCCTGAACTTTTATATCATCAGAATAGAGATTCGATTCAACAACCCTATTATTAACTTTGTCCCAAGATTGAGGATTTATTTTAATATCTGTATAATACTTAAGAGGTAAATACTTCTTTGTGTTATTAACGCTCTTATAAAGGCCGTAGTTTATAAGACAATATAAATTTGATTCGCTTTCTGCCTTTGTATTTGTAAGGTAAAAACTAATTCGTGCCATCGATGAAAGTATAATTGATTAAAATATATTACAAAGATATATTAATTTATCGAATTGTAGTTCTATGGGAAGAATCTTAGGCAGATTTTTAGGAAGAAAATAATTTCATATTACATAATTATTTTCATTTATGTTGATTGTTTTGTTACTTATATTAATCATATAATGAGTAATATATGTTGAAATGTATACAATTAGCTGTCTCAATACTCTTAAAAACGAGACTATAAACTAATTCCTAATTCTTCCATCACGCATTTCAATCACTCTGTCTGATAAGGCTGCCAATTCTTTATCGTGTGTTACAATGACAATAGTCAGTCCAAATTTATCACGCAAATCGAAAAGCAGTTTGTGCAGCTCATCGCGGTTTTTTGAATCGAGACTACCCGAAGGTTCATCAGCCAAAATCAATGAAGGTTCATTAATCAATGCTCGGGCAACTGCAACACGCTGTTTTTCACCTCCGGAAAGTTCGTTTGGTTTATGCTCCATCCGATCCGAAAGTTGCAGGTAAGCCAAAATTTCCTTTGCCTTTTCCTCTGATTTCTTTTTGTCTTTTCGCCCTATCAGAGCAGGAATCATTACATTTTCTAGTGCAGTAAACTCCGGCAAAAGTTGATGAAACTGAAAAATAAAGCCTATGTGTTTATTTCGAAATTCAGCAAGTTGTTTTTCGCCCAGTTTGCTAAAATTAACGCCATCAACCAGCACTTCTCCTGCATTTGGTTTATCCAGCGTACCTAAAATCTGCAACAAAGTGGTTTTTCCGGCACCACTCGGTCCGACAATCGAAACAATTTCACCTTTTGTCACGTTCAGGTCAACGCCTTTCAGCACTTCTAAATCGCCGAAACTTTTACGTATATTTTTTGCAGTTATCATGTTGGGTTTGATTTCTAAATTTTTGTGCAAAGTTATTCGTTTCAGACAATAAACCCGTATTTTTTGCTCAAAAATAATGTACCTTTGTGCTGTTTTCACGCAAATTAAAACCGTTTTTCGTCAAACTATGCTTACTGATCCTGAGTTGGGAACCATTGAATTCGTCCGCAATGAGCGGTCGAAGCACATCCGTGTGCGGATTCTGAGTAACGGACTGAAAGTGACAATGCCAGTACGAGCTACCGAGAATGAAGTAATGAAATTTATCAATTCCATACGTGCCAAGCTTATTCAGAAGCAGGAAAAGCTGGAGAAAGGTCTTGAAAAACGAAATATCCTGATTGATGAAAAATCGCGGCTGCAAACACTGACTTTTGTGGTAGAGGCAAAGTCCATTAGTCGCAAGAACATTTATTTTTCACTTAAATCAGGCACATTGAACATTGAATTTCCAACGGGAACAGACTGTACATCAGTCGAAAATCAGCAGTTTTTCTGGAACGGAATCAGCTATTTTATGCGCAAGGAAGCCAAGCGGCTTTTACCCGGACGTACCAAACAATTAGCAGATAAATTTGGTTTTACTTTTTCAGACCTGAAGATTCAGTCGAGTAAAACCCGTTGGGGAAGTTGCTCTCGAGCAAAAAGTATCAATTTGTCGCTTTACCTAATGTTACTTCCTGCAAATTTGGTTGATTACGTGATACTTCACGAACTTTGCCATACCAAAGAAATGAATCATGGCGATAAATTTTGGGCGTGGATGGACAAAGTTACCGAGGGGAAAAGCAAGACTTTACGAAAAGAACTTAAGAATTATCATATGCCACAATAAGTGCTTCGCGTTATTCCATTCGCTGTTATTTGCCTTCGGAGATATTTACTCACTTCGTTCGTGTTGTAGGGAATATCAGCGAAGCAAATAACGACGAGCGAAGTGAGTTAATAACGTGAGCGAAGCGAACAAATAACATGAAATAAAATGAACTGGAATCAACTTTTATCCACCAAGCGTTTCGGACAGGAATCGTACCACGCGAAACGGGACGACGACCGCAGCGAGTTTCAGCGCGACTACGACCGGCTGATTTTCTCGGCACCTTTCCGCAGAATGCAGAATAAAACCCAGGTTTTTCCACTTCCGGGAAGCGTGTTTGTACACAACCGGCTTACTCACAGTCTGGAAGTGGCTTGTGTAGGTCGTTCGCTGGGGGTCAATGTTGCGCACCGTCTGAAATCGAAAAAGAATATCGATACGCCTTATCTGGAAGAAATCGGTTCTATCGTTTCGGCAGCTTGTCTTGCACACGATATGGGCAATCCGCCTTTCGGACATTCGGGTGAAAAGGCCATTGCCACCTATTTTTCGGAAGGAAACGGTCAGCACCTGAAAGCCGAAATGACCGATGAAGAATGGCGCGACATTATCTGCTTTGAAGGAAATGCCAATGCGCTGCGACTGCTTACCCATCAGTTCAACGGTCGCCGACCGGGCGGTTTTGTGCTGACTTACAGCACGCTGGCTTCGGTGGTGAAATATCCATACGCTTCCATTTATTCCGACCCAAAAAAGCAGAAGTTCGGCTTTTTCGATTCCGAAAAAGCTGATTTTGAAAAAATTGCTGCCGAGTTGGGCATTCCACTCTCACCCGAAAATTTGAATCGGTTTGCCCGTCACCCGCTCGTTTATCTGGTGGAAGCTGCTGACGATATTTGTTACCAGATTATGGATATTGAGGATGCACACAAACTTCGGATTCTGACAACAGACGAAACCAAAAACCTGTTGCTGGGCTTTTTCAACGATGCCCGAAAAGCTCGCCGAATGGAAACTATGGAAATGGTAACTGATGTAAATGAGCAAATTGCCTACCTGCGTTCGTCAGTTATCGGGCAACTGATTGACGAATGTTCGGTCGTTTTTGCCGAAAATGAAGAAGCTATTATGAATGGCACTTTCAACACTTCGCTAATCAAAAAACTTCCGCAACTTTCGGCTGAAGCTTATCAGAATTGCGAAAAAACAGCCATCAAAAAGATATACCGTTCACAGGAAGTACTTGATGTGGAGCTGGCCGGTTACAAAATCATTCTCACCCTGCTGGAACATTTAGTGGCAGCCGTACTTAGTCCTGATAAAGCCTATTCGAAGCAACTATTGATGCGGATTCCCGAGCAATACGAAACCGATAGTCCGACTGTTTATGGCAAAGTAATGTCAGTTTTGGACTATATTTCAGGAATGACGGATATTTACGCGCTGGATTTGTATCGAAAAATAACGGGAATGAGCATTCCAAGTTTATAAATTTTCAGTGATTTTGACTACCTTTGCACGCTAATTAATCTGTTTTTTTACATGACACCCGAACTCGTTATTTTTGACCTCGACGGCACACTGCTTGATACCATTGAGGATTTGGCCAACAGCGTAAACCATGCCCTGCAGGCTTACAATTTCCCGACTCATCCTTTAGAAGCCTACCGTTATTTTATCGGCAATGGTGTGAATAAATTGCTGGAACGCGCACTGCCTGAAGACAAGCGTAGTGCCGACTTTGTTTCGATGCTGAAAGTGGAGTTTATCAAACATTATTTTGCACATGCCGAGGAATTTACCAAACCTTATCCGGGCATTTCACAGTTGCTAATTGATATTCAGAACAAAGGAATTAAACTCGGAGTGGCTTCCAATAAGGTGCACGATGCCACCGTTCAGTTGGTAGATAAATTCTTTCCGGATATTAAGTTTACAGCCGTTTTCGGACAGCGCGATGGTTATCCGGTGAAACCAAATCCCGGCATTTTGGAAGAAATTATTGAAATGGCCGGAGTGGAAAAAGCCAACGTTCTCTACGTTGGCGATTCGGGCGTGGATGTGGCAACGGCTTATAACGCAAAAGTACCTTTCGTGGGTGTGCTGTGGGGCTTTCGTCCGCAAAAGGAACTGGAGGAAGTGGGTGCAACACAGTTTGTGGAGACAACTGATGAGTTGTTTGAAATAATAGCCCCTAAATCCCCTGAAGGTGACTTTAAGACAGCACTTATTTAGTCCAATCGTAAATTTAAAATCGTTAATAAAATCGTATGTTTAAAACAAATCAGTATTTCGATGGTACAGTGGTTTCCATCGGGTTGGAATCGGCAGAAGGAACTGCCACAGTGGGTGTAATGGCTGCCGGCGAATATGAATTCGGCACAGGAACTATCGAAGTGATGACCGTTATCTCGGGTCAGCTCACTATTCAGCAACCTGGCGAAACCGAATGGAAAACCTACAAAAAGTTCGAAAGTTTCGTGGTGGCAAAAGATGTGAAATTCAAAGTGAAATGTACGGAAGATACGCCGTATTTGTGTCTTTATAAGTAAACAAGGAGACGAGTAGACCAGAAAACAAGTTCATATTTGGCAAATTCAGGGTCTATTCAATAAACTGTGTCAGAAAAGGATAATTAATTGATATTCCATCGTTGTTCAAAAATAATAATAAATTGTGCCATAATTTGCTTCCACCCAGCAATAGGATT
>CAIKVR010000340.1 GCA_903830915.1 uncultured Bacteroidales bacterium | reverse complement strand
GTCGGCAAACTGTTCATGCAATTTGATCCGAATTTCATGAAAAAAAATTATTTCTTAACCCCTTTATCGAATATCTTGCTAAAGATATTTTTCGAATGATCTGCTTCCTGTTTATTGTAAGCGGGATTTTTCTTGTTTATTACTATCAAAATAACCATCAGAAGCTAGTATTGCAACCGATGCGCCTATTGCTAAAACAATTAAAATACTGATTACTATTATTTTACCTTTCATGATTAAAGACTGGTACCTTTTGGTAAATTACGATAAGGGTTTGGTTTTCCTCCGCGATATCCAATATGAACATGAGGGCCGGTCGATCGTCCCGTTGAACCAACATAACCTATAATATCACCCTGTTTAACAGCTTCACCAGCATAGGTTGCAACTTTACTCATATGTCCAAAGATTGCCTGCCCTCCATCATTAAAATCTATAACAACATATAGTCCATACCCACCGTTATATCCACTTCCATCTGCAATTAGAACTGTGCCGTCGGCAATTGCATAAATAGGAGTGCCTTTTGGTGCTGAAAAATCATAAGCATTATCATCGTGTAATCTTTGTGAAACCCGGCCAGTTCCACTTGGGAATGGCCAAATATAACCCCCAGTAATACCACTTCCGCTTGCAATATCCGCTGGAGCGGCTGGAGAAGTTGGAGTATTTTCTGGAATATTATCTGAACTGCTATCTGATGTATTATCAATCTTTTCTGGTGTTTTTGCTTGGTGTTGTTCTTTTTCGGCTTTGGCGACAGGAGCTGGCTCAGCTTTTTTAATAGCAATACCTCCTGGAACAATAATTTTATCTCCAATTATCAAGCTTTTATCTGAAATATCGTTATATTGTGCAATATCGTCAGGATCAGCTTTATGTGCTTTTGCAATAGAAGCAAGCGTATCACCCTTCTTAACAGTATACGAAACGCCATCAATAGGTAGAATGATAAGAGTCTGACCAACTTTTAAAGTATTATTCTTTATGCCTGTGTTTGCATATAGAATAGTATTCTTTGAAATACCAAATTTTGTCGCGACATCACCAAGAGTATCACCTTTTTTAACTGTATAAGCATTAATCTTGTCAGAAGATGATATATATGAATTAGTTACAGAATCTGTACCCTCTAAACCATCGGGAGATATAGCTTCATCGTCAACGATAGCAGACCCTGAAGAATCTTTAATATTTTTTACGTCTGGGTTTATTGAAGTCTCAGGAAGAGTGATTGTCTGAGAATTACTAACTGGGGCTGTATCAGCAATTGCAACGGCGGCTGAAGCCTGAATATTATTACTACCAATGCCCAAAAAATCAAAAAGGCCAGCATTTGCCTGTTTAGGGCTGCCGACTACACATATAACCAAGGCCAAAGATAAACAAACCTTAATAGTATAAGGCTTGAAAAATAAGGCTATATTCGTCTTTTGGAGTTTTGGATTAACAAAACTGCCATCTGAGTCTTTTATTGTAGGTTGTATAAGTTTAATTTAGTAATTGCACCAGATTACTTTCCATTAGGAATTACAGTACGACCGCAAAAAGCGAGGTTTGTAATTATATAAGTAATAAAGCACAATCGTTACAATCTTTCTGAAGTGCTTTTTCAAAAGCAAAATTTCAATTCGGTACGATTGGACTACGAACTCTTTTAGTCCTATATATAAGGGTAGCCCATATGAGATTCTTAGTCAACAAAGTAAT
>CAIKVR010000339.1 GCA_903830915.1 uncultured Bacteroidales bacterium | reverse complement strand
AGTATCCCATTTGTCCGAAATTCTCAACTTAGATAGCGAAACGTTAATGGAAAAATTATTCTCTGAAAACGAACAACTTACAAAATTCTTAAATTTTAAAGCCCTATCGCAAGCGGGCTAAGATAGCTTGCGAAAGTTCAGTACTGATACCTTAAAAGCGTTGTCGGTGAATACTATTCAGGGCATTATAGCTGATGATAATGGCAATCAGGTATCAGGCTTTAATGGAAACTTACACGTGGAGTTGTTTGATAAAATTCAACGCATTACCACCCTGAACAACGATAAAGATGGTTCTTATACATTCTCCGACCGTCCTGTAGCATTGTATACCGGATATGTTCAGGTTGATGCGGGAGTTTTTAGTATCTCGTTCAAGCTGCCCAAAGAAATTAATCCGGATTTTGGAACCGGGCGTATTATTTACTATGCCCTGGATAATACAAATAATAATGAAGCTCAGGGATATTTCGAGAATTTTATTGTCGGGGGTACAGATTTGAAAAGTGGCATTGAGCTACCAGCCAGTTCCACAGGTTTCTCAGTGACAAACTTTCCAAATCCGGTGACCAATCAAACCCGTTTTGTAGTGGATTATAGTGGTTCTGAAGCAATTGTAAATGCCACTGTCGAAATATTTGATGTTTCGGGACGAAAAATCAAATCAATCAGTCAATCGTCGATAGATAACTTAACCTGGGATTTGTCAACCGGTTCAGGCAACAAAGTAAAAGCCGGAGTGTACATGTATCGCATAGCACTTAAAACTCCTGCACACGATATTAATTCCGGCTATAATAAATTGATTATTGTGGATTAAAATCATTGAGAATGATTTCATAAAAATAATGAGCAGCTGATTTAGAATTCCTATTCAGTTGCTCATTTTTATGCAGGTAATTATATGTAAAATACTGTTTTTCAACACAAATCAATATTTGGACAGAATGCAAAATTCTGAGAATCAATTTAATTACTTATTTTGAAACAGAATTATAATTCTTTTATTTTGACATTACAATAATTAATTGGTATTTTTGTTCGTTTTTGAAAAATACAGAACTGCTAATTGGCTCAAAATATAGAACATACAGGCGTAATTACCGGCATAAATGTAAATCTGGTTCAGGTAACTATTACTCAGCATGAAGCCTGTGAGGAATGTCACGCAAAAAGTGCATGTGTTGTTGCTGGTAAGAATGAAAAACTGATAGATATTGAATGTAATGCTAACGATTTCAAGCCGGGCGATGAAGTGATAGTGTATGGAAATCAGTCGGTAGGGTTACTGGCTATTTTGTATGCTTTTATTATTCCTTTTATGCTTATTCTGATTGTTCTGATTGCTTCGGGATATTTTACTTCCAGCGAATTGGTATCGGGCGGAATAGCTGTTTTGGCTCTTGTGCTTTACTATATTGTTCTTTCTTTTTTTGAAAAAAAACTAAAAAACAAACTGAAATTCAATATCCGCGTGAGTTAATCGTTTGATTGTTTAAATTATCAACTATGAACATTGTTTTTGTTTCGGTATTTATACTGGGTTTATGGGGGGCATTATCAGCATTGGTTTTGTACTTCACTTCCAAAAAGTTTAATTTTCCAACAAATCCTCTCATTGCCGAAGTTGAAGCCGTATTACCTGCTGTAAATTGTGGCGGATGCGGACAAGCAAGTTGTCACGGCTTTGCAGTTGCTTGTGTAAAATCAAATTCGCTGCACAACATGGTTTGCACAGTGGGGGGAAAGTCGATTATGGAAGATGTTGCTTCAATACTCGGGAAAACAGCAAATCCGGTAATACCAACTGTAGCAGTGGTACGCTGCGGAGGAAGTTGTGAACTTCGGCCACACATTAATCAGTTTGGTGGTGCTTCAAGTTGCGCTGTGGTACATAATCTGTATGGTGGCGAAACAGGTTGCTCATGGGGCTGTATCGGGTTGGGCGATTGCGTTGAACCTTGCAAGTTTGATGCCATAAAGATAAACCCCGAAACCTTATTACCCGAAATAAGCGACAACAAGTGTACTTCGTGCAATGCATGTGTAACAGCTTGTCCGAAAGGAATTATCGAGCTTCGCAATTTGGGTGAGCCTGCTCATAAAATTTACGTAAATTGTGTGGCAAAAGATTCGGGTGTTGCCGATAGTTGTGCTGTTGCCTGCAATGGTTGCGAAAAGTGTGTAGAAGTATGTGAGGATAAGGCTATTAATATGATTGGTCAACTGGTTTATATCGACTCAACATTTTGCACCCTTTGCGGAAAATGTGTTTCTGTTTGTCCCACAAATGCAATAGTGGAAAAAAAGTAGGGGTATATATGAAAAGATTTAAAATGGGTGGCGTTCACCCGAAAGAAAATAAATTATCAGCAGGCAAGCAAATCGTGGAGGCTACACTTCCCAAGCAGGTTGTAATACCTTTAGTGCAATCGCTTGGTGCACCCGGTCAGTCAGTTGTTGCAGTTGGCGATGTGGTGAAAGTTGGTCAGCTTATAGTCAAAGCCGGTGGATTTGTATCAGCCAATATTCATTCATCAGTTTCAGGAAAAATATCTGCTATCGGTACCACTATCGATGCATCGGGTTACAATGTTCCGGCAGTATTTATTGAGGTAGAAGGGGATGAATGGCTCAAAACTATTGACAGGACTAATGACCTGAAACGAGAATGTAATCTTAGCTCGGAAGAAATAATCAAAACCATAACCGATGCAGGAATTGTGGGCATGGGTGGTGCAACATTCCCAACCCATGTGAAACTGTCTCCTCCACCCGGTAAGAAAGCTGATGTGTTGATAATCAATGCGGTGGAGTGTGAACCATACCTTACCTGCGACCATCAGCTGATGCTGGAAAAACCGCTAGAAATTCTGGTAGGTGTAACCATTTTAATGAAAGCGGCTAAAGTTACAAAAGCATATATTGGAATTGAAAACAATAAAAAAGATGCCATTGAACTGCTGAAGCAAACTGCTAGAAGTTTTACAGGCATTGAAATCGTTCCGTTGCGGGTTCAATATCCACAGGGTGGTGAGAAGCAATTGATTGATGCTGTAATCGGTCGTCAGATTCCGAGCGGTGCTTTACCGGTTGAAGTCGGAGCAGTGGTTCAAAATGTAGCAACAGCTTTTGCTGTGTACGAAGCTATTCAGAAACATAAACCATTAATCGACAGGGTAATTACTATTACGGGTAAATCCATCAAAAGTCACGGAAATTACCGGGTGAGACTTGGAACTCCAATGAATTCGGTGGTGGAACAGGTTGGTGGAATACCCGAAGATACAGGAAAAATTATTTCCGGTGGTCCCATGATGGGAAAAGCACTGAAAACACTGGAAGTACCTGTGGTAAAAGGAACATCCGGAATTCTGTTTATCCCTACTTTTGCAGCCACTCGTAAAAATATGCAGAATTGCATCCGATGTGCAAAATGTGTG
The DNA here is from genome assembly GCA_903830915.1 of uncultured Bacteroidales bacterium. GTDB lineage: Bacteria > Bacteroidota > Bacteroidia > Bacteroidales > Paludibacteraceae > Paludibacter. Next base: position 5,411 of record CAIKVR010000339.1, on the reverse strand, counting down.
GTCGATTGCCCAATGGGACTTGAACCTTTCCTGTTGATGAGTCAGGGCGAACGTTCCATGTGGACTGAGATGGAAAAAGACAGGGTGATGGATTGCATCGAATGTGGTATCTGTTCATACACTTGCCCTTCAAACCGTCCGTTGCTTGATTATATCCGACTTGGAAAAACCACAGTTGGGAAAATTATCAGAAACAGACAGGCGAAAAAATAGTCAGGTAGTTCATAAAGTTGAAAAAATCTTAAAGTAAAAAGTTGCTGATACTTTATAAACTTGGAACATTATAAACTAAAAACGTTACAAACTTTCTAACTTATTCTATGGCTAAACTTATTATCTCACCTTCACCGCACGTACATAGTGGCGATAGTATTTCCAATAAAATGATTGGAGTGTTTATCGCACTTATTCCGGCATACCTGGTTGGGTTGTATTTCTTCGGATTGGGTGCGTTGATTATCAGCATAACCGCCATGCTTTCGTGTGTGGCTTTTGAATACCTAATTCAGAAATTTTTACTCAAAGGCTCTGTAACTATTTTCGATGGTTCTGCATTGCTTACAGGTTTGTTGTTGGCTATGAACTTACCAACCAACATTCCCGTGTGGATGGTGGTGGTCGGCTCGTTGGTGGCTATAGGTGTTGCCAAAATGCCGTTTGGAGGGTTAGGAAACAATCCGTTCAATCCGGCATTGGTGGGGCGTGTGTTTATGCTTATTTCCTTTCCTGCTGCTATGACCGTTTGGCCAGTTCCCGTTCCGTTAAATATGCATTACCTTGATGCATTAACAGCAGCTACTCCGTTGGCAGTACTGAAAGGACAATTCAGCAACATTCCCGATACATTGAATATGTTTATCGGACATAAAGGAGGCTCTATGGGTGAGGTTTCCGCACTGGCTTTGCTTGTGGGTATGGTTTATATGTTGATTCGCAAAATTATTTCGTGGCATATACCAGTTAGTATTATGCTAACAGTGTTTGTTTTTTCCGGAATTCTTCATTGGGCAAACCCAAATGCATTTATTGCCACTCCGCTGTTTCATTTGCTGACGGGCGGTTTGATGCTGGGTGCTATTTTTATGGCAACCGATTATGTAACTTCACCTATGAATCCGGGTGGCATGCTGATTTACGGAGTGGGAATAGGAATTATCACTGTGGTTATCCGCGTGTTTGGATCCTATCCCGAAGGTATTTCGTTTGCTATTCTGATTATGAATGGAGTTACACCGCTGATAAATACTTATGTCAAACCAAAACGTTTCGGGGAGGTAAAAAAGAAATGAAAAGGTTGAAATCGAATTTTCTGAATATGTTTCTGGTGCTTTCAGGTATCACACTTATTGCTGCTTACACACTGACTTCTGTATATTTACATACTAAAGATACGATTCAAAAGTCATTGCTTACAAAGCAGTTAAGTGATGTAAATTCAGTATTACCTGCACACGCATCGGTTGATACGTTGCCGGTTGTAATTAAAGAAGGTGACGAAAACCTGAAAGTTTACAGAGCTTATGATTCAACAGGTAATATCGTTGGAGCTGCAGTTGAATCTTCGTCGAACAACGGTTATAAAAGTCGCATTGATATTATGGTTGGTTTCGACCGGAGTGGAAGAATAATCAATTACAACGTACTTAAACACGATGAAACATTAGGTTTAGGCTCACTGATGCAGAATTGGTTTCGCACCGGAAAATCATCAATATTAGATAGAAATATTTGTAATTGTAATTTGTCGGTAAGTAAGGATGGTGGGGATATTGATGCTATCACGGCAGCCACTATTTCTTCACGGGCTTTCCTTTTTGCGGTTCGTAATGCTTACTTTGCTTTTACAAGTCATGTGGAAACGGTTTCCAAAGTTCAGCAAAGCAAATCTGACAGCACAATGAATGTCATAGAATCTATTTCAAAAATTAATAAATACGTTCCAAAAACACGTTGAGAATGAAAGACTCCGGCTATACTATAATTGTCAAAGGGTTGGTAACTCAAAACCCTGTTCTCGTTTTGACACTTGGCATGTGTCCGACACTTGCCACGACCACCTCTGCTTTGAATGGCATGAGCATGGGACTTGCTACTTTGTTAGTGCTTCTGGGTTCAAATATTGTGGTTTCTTTGCTGAAGAATATAATCTCCGATAAAATCCGTATTCCGGCATACGTCGTGGTTATTGCCACTTTTGTAAGTGTTATCGATATGCTCATTCACGCTAATTTTCCTGCACTTCACGAAAGTTTGGGTATTTTCATACCGCTAATCGTGGTGAATTGCATTGTGTTAGGACGTGCCGAAGCTTTTGCCTCAAAAAATAATGTTTTCCGTTCTGCGTTGGATGGTCTTGCTATGGGACTTGGATTTACGCTAGCACTGACACTGCTTGGAGTAATTCGTGAGTTACTTGGTAGTGGAAAAATTTTCGGACTTGTAATTTACTCTGAACATTATGGAGCTTTGCTTTTTGTTCTTGCACCAGGAGCTTTTATTACATTAGGATTTCTGATTTCATTTTTGAATAAATTAAAGAAAACCCTAACCCTAAAGGGAAATAAGAATCATTTGTAAATTATAAATGAATAAAATGTAAATATAATGACCTATATTCTGATTTTTATAAGTGCAGTTTTTGTGAACAATATCGTGTTCTCACAGTTTTTGGGTATTTGCCCTCTGTTGGGTGTTTCCCGAAAAATAAATACGGCATTGGGAATGACTGCCGCTGTAGCTTTTGTGCTAACTTTATCAACCATTTTTACCTATACTGTTCAGAAACTTGTATTGCAACCTTTCCATGTTGAATTTTTACGAACGATAACATTTGTACTTATTATTGCTTCACTGGTTCAGCTTGTTGAAATTGTACTTAAAAAAGTTTCTCATTCCATTTATCATGCGTTAGGTATTTACCTGCCACTGATTACTACCAATTGTGTTATTTTAGGCGTGGCATTGCTTGTGGTTAAAGGTGATTTTAATCTGATAGAAAGCGTGGTTTTTGCCATTTCTACAGCTATTGGTTTTGGAATGGCACTCGTTATTTTTGCCGGAATACGCGAACAACTCAGCTTATTAAAACTTCCTAAAAGTATGGATGGAATTCCAACAGCACTTATTGCGGCAGGATTGTTGGCTATGGCATTTATGGGATTTGCAGGAATTGTAAAATAAATAACTTTAAAACATATATGAAATTCTGCGCAGTCTGCGAATTCCCTATATTTAGATTCAAATAATGGTAGTACTTCATTTTTGAAGGATAACTATTCAGAAATGAATAATATTGAAACAATTATCACATCTAAAGCATTATCTAATAGACGATTACGGATTGTGGAATAATTATTGATATTTATGGTTGGATTAATGATTTCCAAAAACATTTATTATGAGAAACCTGATCTTATTATCAATCTGCATTTTTACTGTTTCATGTACTTTGGAATTACCACAAATAACGCCAGATTCGACTAAAAATCTGATTGTTAGCAATGATTTTGACTGGAAAACATCAAAGGAAATTACGGTAAATGTTCACCAGAGTTTTACCGGAGTCATTACAATTTCATCGGAAAATGACAGTATTCTATTTTACAAAGGTTATTCTGATGGAACTGAAACTGATATTTCCATTTCTGTTACTATACCTTCCTACTTATCAAATTTGAAAATAAACGATCAGATAGTTACTCCAATTAGTAACAAAGTTGATTTAGTTACCCTTGATAACCCTCAAAATGCTCCTTCAAAAGCAAATTCGGCTGTATTGAAAAATTATTCACTGCATTTGAATGGTACTACCGATTGGATTTCAATACCAAACTCACAGAATTTGGTTTTCCCTAATGCATTTTCGCTCGAAGCGTGGGTAAAAGCGGATCATCAACAAACAGCTAAGATAATTCAGAAAGGTGATTGGGATGGTTTTTCAATAGGTGAGGATTTGTACAAAGGATGGATGACCTCTATTTGTAATGATTCGATGCAAGCTACCAACCTGAATTGGGATAAAGGACAACCCGTGCTGAACAGATGGTATCATGTAGCAGCTACCTATGATGGAGCATTGTTGAAACTATACGTTGATGGGATTTTGGTGAACAGCACTGCAATTAAGGAAAAGATGAACAATAATAAACGAATTATTGATATTGGCAGTGACAACGGGAATCAAAAGTTTTTCAAGGGATATATGGATAATATTTCGATCTGGACTACTACATTAACTGCTTCAGATGTCAAATATACAATGAATACCACACCTTACGGGACAGGTTTGCTGGCATATTGGGAATTTAATGAGGGTAGCGGAACGACGGTTTACAATGCTGTTTCAAATCTTTATACCGGAAATCTTATTGGTTCTTACTCTTCCGATTTAGATTATGGTGTTGATTCTGATGGGGATGGCATTTTAAATAATTACGATGATTTTCCCAATGATCTCCTCAGGGCATTTTCAAATAAATTTCCGGCAACCGGATTAGGAACGCTGGCTTTTGAAGATTTGTGGCCCGGATTTGGCGATTTTGATTTTAATGATTTAGTGGTTGAATATCAGTTTGAAAATATTTCAAATAATAAAAATAAACTGGTTGAAACAAATGCTACTTTTATTGTGAAAGCTGCAGGTTCGTCACACCAAAACGGTTTTGGATTTCAACTTTCAGGCGATATTCCGCAAAGTGATATGACTATTACTGGATCGAAACTTTTTGGAAATATAATTTCAACAAATCCAAAAGGCTGGGAGAATAATCAAAACAAACCCACTTGTATCGTTTTCGATAATGCGTTTAAATGTATAAAATTTCCGGGAATGGGAATTGGGGTAAATACGACAGAAAATACTCCTTTTGTAACTCCCGATACAATCAAACTTCACATTAGTTATACACCGGATAAATATACTGTTGCAAATCTTAACATACAGAGGTTTAATCCTTTTTTAATTGTCAATCAAATCAGGACGAAGGAAATTCATTTAGCCGATTATCCGCCGACTGCACTTGTAGATAAGAGTTATTTCGATACCTATCAGGATGCAACCGACACGAATTCAGGGAAATACTACCGCAGTTCAACAAATTTGCCATGGGCAATAAATTTTTATGATAAGTTTGATTATCCCTACGAAAAAGCGGATATTTTGAAAGCTTATCCGAAAATGGCTTTATGGGCAAGTTCAAACGGCTTAAACTACAGCGACTGGTATAAAAACAAAGCCGGATACAGAAGTATTCAGTATATTTATAAATAGATTTCGTATACTTATCTGGTATTGAATTTCATTGCAGAAAAAATGAAATTTTCTTCACTCGATTTGATTGTATTCGTAAATTTCATATCTTTGTAATCCCAACTTTATTGCGGCAGTAGCTCAGTTGGTAGAGCATCAGCTT
>CAIKVR010000338.1 GCA_903830915.1 uncultured Bacteroidales bacterium | reverse complement strand
TTCTGCCCTGTAATGCATTATCAGTACTTTCCGGTTTCAGAATTAATGGGTTGTTGGGTTCAGCAACACTCTTTAGTTCAGCTTTATTTTGAGCAAGAATCGGAGCGATGTCACGCAAAGTATCTGAAACGGATTGAGTATTTCCGGAAACTGCCCTCTTTGATTCAACAATTTTTGAAGTTTCTAAAGCTTTCTGTTTCTCAATATGCTGAGCAAGGACTTTTTGAGGCGATTCAGTTGTTGGATTAAAAGTGTCTATAGTATCATTTGGAGGAAAGTCCACTGTTTTTGGTGCTCTGAAAGCCGTATTATCCGGTTTTTGCATTTCATAGCGCAACAAACTTCCGATTCCCAGCAATAGAACAATAGAAGCAGCTACTCCGACTGCCCATAGTCGATAATTAACCCGCTGTTTCCGTTTAGTTGCTTTTTGCTGAAGCTGATTTTCCAAATTCTGTATAGCCGACAGATGGTCGCCCGGCACAGCATCAAAACCATCAATGGCATCCTGTAAAAATGGATCATTCATGGCTTCGCGTTCCAACTGGTTGGCTTCTTTTCCGCGGCGTTTTCCTTGTATGTAATCTGTAAGTTTCATAAACTACCCCTAACCCCTAAAGGGGATTTTAAAACTTGTATTATGCAGTTTTTCAAATTTCGCTTTCCGTTTTGAATATAGCTTTTTACCTTACTCAATGCAAAACCGGTCACATCAACAATATCTGCATAGGATTTATCATCGTAAAAAAAGTAATTAATACTCACTCGCTGCTCTTCAGGCAAGGTTGTGAGACAATATTCAAGTGCTTCGGTTTCTTCCTGCGATTGAGCTATATCTGTTAGAGTAAAAATCGCCTGATTTTCCACAACCCCCTCTTCAATATTAATATAATTTATCTGTTTTTCTTTTCGCAAAAGCTGCAGACAATGATTTTTGGCAACGCTGTACAACCATGTCCGGAAATTATTTATTTCGTATTGAGGTATTTTCTCAACCAACACTTCGAAAATATCCATCACTGCATCCTGCGCTCCCTCCTTATTACTAAGATATTTCAGACATAATCCATACACGAGCGGAATATATCGCCTGTATAATTCTCCGAAAAAGCTCGCATCGCCACTTTCCACAAAAGCTTGAAGCAAATTTTCTTCCGAATAGTCCGATATTTTCCCTTTGATTTTCAACAAGATAAGTATTTCTGCATTTTTTTATTCCACAAAAGTAAAAAAAAATCGCTGCGATTTATGGAATTTGAATGGAAAATGTATCTAATAAGTAAAATGTTTGAAATAATAGTTGGGGCACGACTTAAAGTCGTACTCCAACTTAACTCTAAAAAAATTATTCATATTTAAAAACAAAAGTCATGAAAACAAGAAAAAACAGATTCGTAGCCATCCTAACGTTGGTTTGCACACTTGCAGGCAGCATTTTTGCTCAGCAAATTCAGGTTTCGGGAATCGTAACCGACGCTCAAACACATGAACTCCTTATTGGCGTTAGTGTAAAAGAAATAGGTTCAAATAACGGAACCCTAACTGATAGTAAAGGTCATTACAGGATTTCTACCCAAAAAGGAAAGAAGCTGGTATTTTCATATATCGGATTTTTAAAATC
>CAIKVR010000337.1 GCA_903830915.1 uncultured Bacteroidales bacterium | reverse complement strand
TTTATTTTTTCAAATATTTTTCTATCTTCAGTGATTTTCTCGTATGGATTATTCGAGTCTTTGACAAAAGAATTTCTAATTTTTCTGACATCTGATTCATTTTGTTTTAATCTAATCTCATGGATTCTATTTGGAAATAATAAATAAAAATCCCAAATTCTCAGTCTCTCAATTTCGATTTCAGTCCCGTTTTCGAATCTATTTAAAAATTGAAGGAATCGAAATATTGTATGATATAAATCAAATGCTTGGTTGTATACTATCATAATCTTTCCAATTTAAGTGACATTGTTCTGTTAAGTAATAAATCATTCCAAAAATATCTTCAGCGTTATAATTCAGTACTTCATCATTTTCTCCTTCAATGTTTATTACTTCAAGTACCGGTTCTATTACATTCTGAACTACCACCTTTAGAATTTCTTCTTTGATTGAGCCATTACATATTAATGGATCTACATGAGCTTCGAATTTCATTTTGATTATTGCAAACAACTGACTGTCTATCCATTGTGCCGATTCGAAAAACCTATTTATTTCAAGTCTTTTTGCAAACTTCTCTTTTCTTCTCGCAGCTTCAATTATCTCACTCACTTTAAAACCTCCATCTTCTAACTTCGTTGGCATATCTATACCATCTCGTTTCGTTAAATAGTATTTTAGAGATTCCATCGTGCCTTCATACCTGTCATCACTTGCAACTTCAGTATTGAGCTTTTCAAATCTCTTTGAAAACCTCGTTTTTTTTATAGCATTAATAGTCCCGTGATTTTCATTCACATTTAATTGAGTATCAACGGTAACAGTGTTTATGATTTCTTGAGTCATTACATTTCAATTTTACCTTTGTTTTTCTGAATATTAACTTGTTTGCCAACTTTACCATAATTCTTGATATTTTGGTCATTAGTTACTTTCATTTCTTGATTCCCATCTTGAAACTTATTATTTCCACTCGATTTGTCTACAAACATGAATCCGATTATTTCCAGAAATGAGACTATTAGCAATATCAATGGTTCTATCCCCCAATGAGATTGGAAAGACCAGATACATCCACCAATAAATCCGACTATCGCTATCGATAGTGTTATTAAACTTCTAATTATTTTTTTCATCTTAATTCTATTTTTATTTTCTCTCGACAAATATACAAATTCATTTTATATTTACTTAATAGTATAGCATTTTATTCTACATATTTCTCTTCATTTCCCCATCCCCTCAATAATCTTACTTTTATCCACGCTTCCTTGCGAGGAACCGAAGTAAAAACTAAATACCTGGGTAAGGATGGTACTCAGTACACCCAGCACATATATCACTACATCTTTTACTTCCGCTTTAATGGTTTCGTTGCGGAAAATAACGATATAGAACAGCACGAAAGTAAGTAGGGTGGTGGTAATAGCCAGATATGAACCAATGTTTTTGGATAGCGAACTGGCATTCACATTGGTTTCCACGGACGTACTGCGTTGGCGGGCACTGTCAACGTCCTGCAGTACGTTTTTTTGTTCTTCCACTCCCAGTCGTTTGGTATCTAACTGGTATTGTAGTTCGGCTTTTTTCATTTCCAGCTCCTGCTGCATGATTTCGCCTTTGGTGGTTACCACTTTGTCGAGCACATTGCCCACGCTGTCCACCAGCTTGCCGGCTCCGCCGGAGAATAAATCGGATATAAAACTCATGATATTTAATTGATAATGGATAATGGACAGTTGATAATGGATAATTGTCAATTATCAACTGTCCATTGTCATTTTTTTTTGGACGTTTTAATGATGCTTATTAGTATTCTGATTATTTCCTGACAATCTGAAACAATTGATTCAAAAGATTTTTTGTCGAGATAGTCGGTGTCGTGTAGTAATAATAGCCAGTATTCCGTTTCGTTGGCTTCTTTGAGGGCAATGCTCATTTTATGTATAAAATCAGCTTTTGATTCGGCATGCTCCGATTCACGAACTAATGCCCCAACAGACGTTCCACTTCGTAAAACCTGCTTCGACAATACAAATTCCTTTTGCTCACTACTCAGGAATTTATAAGCCTTCACTATCCGGATTGCAAACTCATACGACTTCTTTTTAATTGTATTTTCCATTCTATTCTTAAATTATAAATTGTGAATTATCCATTGTCAACTGTCAACTATCCATTGTCAACTATCAACTGTCAACTATCAACTATCAACTGTCAACTGTCAATTGTCAATTGTTCTTAGTACCCATCCATAAAAGTATTTCCGGCTTTCGGGGCGTTTTTTCACGATGGAGATGTAGCGGGCAATTTTGGCAACGGTAAAGGCAGCCAGAAAATGATCGGGGTCGAAGGCGTTGAGTTTATCCAGGGTTGAAGGACCAATAACGCCATCGGCTTGCGTTTCCACCACCAGTTGCGCCAATGAAGCCGAGGTGCGTACACCCGCATTCACTCCGAAATCGAAAATGGAATCGGCCACCAGTTGGTTTTCCATGCTGTCGGCACAAAGCGCATCCCAGTAGTTGACCTGATAAAAACTGCTGACGTCTTGCTGCAGCTCGCTGTCTTTTTCCAGATTAGCGGGAAATCCCGACTGTGTTTTGGCCATGTCCACCCGCACCCAGCCTTCCCATTTGCTGTTGATATGCCGTGCCACGCCTTTGTATGTTTCGCCTCCCGTATCGTCGGGGTCGTTCACATAACCGCCTTCGTGGGCGAGGATTTTTTGAAGAGAGGTTTCGAAATTTGCCATGCTTTTTATAATTGATAATGGACAGTTGACAATGGATTGGTTAATTGGTTTTTAATTCACTTCACTCGTTCTACTCACTGTTCCCCTCCCTGGAGGGGTTAGGGGAGGTCGGGAACTTTTTTATCAGGATTAATCTCAAATCAATAGTATATCCTCCTTTTAGCAGACGACAAACCGGTGCAAGCGGAATTATCACTATACGGGATATTTCAATACTTACTTTTAGTCCAATTTTCGGAAATCCATTCTTTGATTTTTTCCTGACTACGAATATCTTCAGGAACTTCATTGCGGATCATTTTTTCAACTTTTGTGGCTGAGTTTTTCTGTTTAAAACTCCAGATTTCAGAAACCTTATTTATGAAATATAAAATTTCATACCCCTCTCTGCGATTCAATTCAGTACTATCTGGTTTACCTGTAATCTTAGGGTCGTCATTTACATAAGTGGCTACCCATGAATAATCCTTGTAATAGAGATCTTCCTTTGCTATTAGTGACATTTGATTGTACTTATTTAAATTCACGCCTACTCTATCTCAGCTTTTCGGCATCTGCTGTATGTTTTTATCTTTAATCCTTTTGGCTAAATGCCGGAATTTGATTCAATTTCATTGCCTGCCCCTGAAGGGACAGGCAATTGAAATAGAAAAAATTTACTGTGCATCCGGTGGCGGTGGCGGTAGAATTTGCTTTCCTTCGGCATTTTTTTTAGCATTTTCTGTCCGGGTGTCCGTGGCTTTTACTGTTGCCAAAGAGGTGGTGATTAGCTCGTTGAGAGAAGCAATGAGTGCTGACACACTGACCGATGGGGCTGCCACTTCCTGCAGCGAGATGATTTGAAACATCTGTTTTAAAGAGTCAGAAAGCGGTTGACGGGTTTCGGTAACGGTAGGGTCGCTACTGTTGTTTTCCGAGCGCACCACGTTGGTATCGGCTTCCAGAAAGTCGGCTTGTGCCTGTTCCAGTTCTTCGAGTAGTTCGGTAGCACCAATGGTGGCAACTTCGCCAGAGTGCTTGGTTTTAAGTTCGGCAATAAGCCCGTCCAACTGAGTAAGGCGGGTTTTTTGTCCGAATTTCTGTACAGACCATCCATATTTGCGAATGATGTCAATGATGGTATTGGCTGCCTCAGCCACACCGGCTTTTTTGCGGGTGGAAGCCGATTCGGCTTGCTTGCGCAGTGCCATAAACGCGTCAATCTGGTTCGTGGCTTTCTGCGTACGGATTTTTATGAGCGGATTTTTTGCTTCCCGGTCGAGCGCACTTTTGTAATCATCCAATCGGGTTTTGGTATTGCTCAGAAAAGGTTCTACAGCAGGTACGGTGGTTTTCTTCTCGTCAATCAGAATGACAGATTTTTTAGAAAAGCTGTAAAGCTCTTCAATTGGAAACAGCGAAAAATTTGTTGTAGGAATCATAGCATTTTTTTTTAATGAGTAATTAATATATTTCTATTTATAACTTTGTTTCTATATCTAATCCTGCATACAGATGCTTCTAAAAAGGTTTTAGGGGATTGTTCCAAAAGTTCTAGGTTCAATTATTTGTTTTTTATTGACATTCCAAAAGTTTTGGTCTGTTTTTTTCGTTTTTTGAGGCTATTCCAAAAGTTTTAGACTCAATTATTTGTTTTTTATTGACATTCCAAAAGTTTTAGGCTTAATTATCCGTCATTCCTTGACATTCTAAAAGTTTTAGCCTCAAAAATTCTTCATTTGTTAACATTCCAAAAGTTTTAGGCTTAATTATTCGTTTTTTCAGGCTATTTCAAAAGTTTTGGTTTTGTATTTTTGTTTTTTCCTTTTTCGTGATAGCTGAACAGGTATTTTTACGCGTAATAATCTTGTTGATTCTTCTTCGGCTCAGGTTTCAGGGATGCAATTATAGCCCGATTGGCCTGCGAACTTAAAATTCAATTAGACAACTGTGATAATATTTTGAATGTTTTTAATTTGTGCTATTTAGTGTAAAGTTTCGGAGAGTTCCCCTACTCCGGACGAACCTTCTGAAGATTTTAAAGCGGTACGGTCAATCTCTACTAATTGTTTTAGCTGAAATTTCAGTTATACAATTCGGTTAGGTATGTTCACTACACTATTCCAGTTTAATAAATAACCGTACCGCTCTAATTGAACGTTAAAAGTTTAAAGTCGTGGTTGAACCGTCAGGATTTATTACAATAATTGTTTTTCCACCTTTGACTTTTTCCATTTGTGCAGCTCCTAATTGTTGGAAACTTGCAGCATCTTTTTTTACTCTTTTCATTTGTTGTTTTTTTAGAGGTTAATGATGCTGCAATATTATAGCTATATTTTTTTACTTTTTATAACAAGCTTCTACCAAAGTTCTAACAAGCTTCTAATATTTCAGCTAAAAATGATTAATAATATGTGAAAATATATATAAATTGCATGTCGAAAATTGTATTTTCGGTGAATTTAGTCTGAAATATAAAGGTTTATTAGTATTTTTGGCAAAGTAAAAGTCAATACTGACAGGGATTTACACGCTAATATTAGAAGTTTGTGAGAAGCTTGTGAGAAGTTTGTGAGAACCTGTTGGAGTTTGAGCAAAGCAGATTCTACTTTTAGCATATAATAAATCAAAACAGCACAGAAAATGAAGTCGATAACACCCAACCAAATTTCCTATATTGCGGCTATTTGTCTGTTCTTTATTTTGGGTACACAGGCTTTTTTAGTGTACGATTATTTTCAAACTACCCGAGCCGGACTGGTTCGCGAATCGGATGCAATCATCGAAGAAGCATTTAAAAAGGAGTTGGAAATAAGACGTAAATTATATAAGGAGCTAGAAATTGAATTGTCAATCAATTCTACAGCTCATGAAACGAATAGCCCCACGAGTTACGATTTTAGCAATAAAAAGGATTATGTAAATAGCACTACACTATTACTTTATTTTGCTATGAATATGGAGATAAGCAAAACTGTACCTGTCAATATTCAAAGGCTGGATAGCATTACTAGTTCAGTTCTTAAAGCAAGAGGAATTAATACAAGCTATTGCGTTACGATGATTAACCCGGAAACTACGAAAATACTTCAACAATCGAAATCCAACCCCGGCACTTCCCTTTTTGAGGTTTCATCGAAGTATCTTAGCATTGATATTGTAAACAATAAGGCTTTGCAACTGGCATTGGTGAATCCCTTCGGCGTTATTATCAAGCGTATGGGGTTGATGTTGCTCACCTCATTGATACTATCCATTATCTGTTTGCTTGCCTTCGGGTACTTGAAGCAGATATTAGCCAGGCAAAAACAACTGGTAGTCTTTAAAAATGATTTTCTGAGTACCATAGCGCATGAGTTGAAACGTCCGGTTGCCAGCTTGTCGTTTAATCTGGACTGTCTTTCACTCCCGGCTTTCAGCGAAGATAAATCAAAACATGAACTGTTGGTAAGCCACTCCCTAAATGCTACTGCCGAACTGAATAATACCATAAACATGATAGTGGCACTAGCTAAGGTAGAAGAGGGGCTGCTTACACTAAACAAAGAACCGATAAACCTCACTCAGCTTTTTGAAGAATTACGGGCTAAATTTGAACATTATCCGGTAAAAAAGGTGGATATTCAAACTGTTTATGAAACAAATGATATAGTGGTAACAGGTGATGTCCATTTACTTAGTCAATGTTTTGCCAACCTGATTGATAATTCCATCAAATATTCGAGCAAGGAAGTGATGATAGTTATTTCCATTCGTAAAACAGGACGATGGGTTGTAGTTTCCATCAAAGACAACGGTTTTGGAATACCCGAAGAAAAACTGCCCATGATTTTTGATAAATACAACCGGGCGCATACCGAAAATACAAAAATAAACGGTTTCGGTATCGGACTGAATTATGTAAAAACCATTGTTGAAAAACACAGCGGCGAAGTGTCTGTGCTAAGTCAGTCGGGACAAGGAACTGAATTCAGTGTGATGTTGCCGGAATAATTTGCCTTCGGCGATAATAGCTTCGCTGTTATTAGCCTGCGGCGATAGTAGCTTCGCTGTAATATCACGAACGAAGTAAGTAAATAACGTGAGCGAAGCGAACAAATAACACGAAGTAAATAACACGAACAAAGTGAGTAAATAACGTGAGCGAAGCGAACAAATATCAGGAGCGAAGCGAATAAAAAATGAATAAAAAAATGAAACGAATTTTACTTGTTGAAGATGATGTAAACCTGGGCACTACGCTGGCCGGAGCATTGGAAACGCTGGACTATGAGGTACGTTACCTTAGTCATGGAGAAGGTGTAATGGACAAATACCATGATTTTAAACCTGATTTGGTTATCCTGGATATAATGCTGAATAGTGTGCTGGATGGTTTTGAAATAGCCCGATTAATACGTTTGGAGAATGATTTGCCAATCTTATTTACTACCTCACGCGATGGAAATGAAGATTTTAGAGTTGGTCTCAGTATCGAAAATTCGGACTATGTGCGTAAGCCTTACAAACTGATGGAAGTCATGATGAGATTAGCCAAACTTTTATCGTTGAATGAAAAAACAACTAAAAGAACGGAAATCATATCCATTGGTCATTTCCGCTTTATACCCGAAGAACAGTCCCTGGTGTACGAATTCGATAAAATTCATTTGAATAATTATGAATCGGCCGTGCTGGCTCTATTGAGTAAAAGCATCGATGAGTTTATAAGCCGCGAAGATATTATTAAATCGGTGTGGAATGTGAAAGATCCGAAGATAAAAGATAGCTCATTAAACAATGTGCTTACCCGTTTGCGGAAATACATGAATCAGGATAACAATGTGAATTTGGAAAGCAAAATTGGTTTAGGTGTGAAGATAGCCATAAGAAAATAAGCTTCTTAACTTCTGTTAGCGTGCTGAATGAATTATATCCCATGTTTTTAGGGATGAATACAGCAAATATTCCCTATAGCAATCTAAGTTATATATTGTCTGTTATAAGTGAGTGATTTCCATAAAAAAATAAAATGTCAGGCAATTTTACTTGTTGTGTTCTAAAATATTTCTTTTCTTTGTTTTCTATTGAACCTGTTAACCAAAGTAATGTTGTTAACCATGGTTGTGATTAAGTAACTGTTTAAAAATAAATCTTAAATTGTTTTTCAATTATTTTTTAGGCTA
>CAIKVR010000336.1 GCA_903830915.1 uncultured Bacteroidales bacterium | reverse complement strand
GTGGTGAATACTACAACTAATGAGGTCAATTCTATTTGCAGATACAGTTATATTTTTTCTGATAGTTTTTGGGTCATAATATAATTGCATTTGGTATAAGTGATTAAGAATAAGAAAGGCTGAACTGATTAAATTCTGTTCAGCCTTCATTTATTTTGAAGAAACAAGTTTAAAGTTTCGCGAATTAACACAATACATAAGGAATATTTTTTTTGTTATTTCTTTTGATAAGGCGAACACAATGCCACTGTATTAATTGTTGACAATAATTTTCTAGATAAAGCAACACAGACCTGAAAGGTTTTTCAGGTCTGAGATTAGAATTATGTAAAATTTTAAAGATTATTCAAACATATTCCGGAAATGAGAAAAGAAATTTTTAGAAGCTGATGCATTTGGTTTTACATTAGCAGAAGTACTGAGTTTTTCCATTACAGCTTTTTCATCTTTACTCAGATTTTCAGGAATGTACACTCCAATATTAACAAGCAAGTCACCCGTTCCATATCGATTCACGTTAGGTAAGCCTTTGCCTCTAAGCCGTAAAACTTTACCCGGTTGAGTTCCGGGAGCTATTGTAACTTTCACTTTACCATCTACAGTTGGTACTTCAATTTGTGCTCCAAGTGTTGCTTGTGGTACTGTAAGTAACAGATTATATATCAAATCATTTTCGTCGCGAATTAATTCAGGATGTGCATCTTCTTCAACCAATACCAGTAAATCTCCATTCACTCCTCCCCTGCGAGCCGCATTCCCTTTACCGCTCATTGATAGCTGCATGCCTTCCATTACACCAGCAGGAATATTAATGTTGATTACTTCATCTTCACGAACAATACCTTCACCACTACAATGAGAACATTTATCCTTGATAATTTTCCCATCGCCATTACAAGTTGGACATTCCGAAGCGGTTTGCATTTGTCCTAAAATGGTATTCTGAACGCGCATCACTCGACCCTGCCCATTACAGGTAGTACAGGTAGTTGGGTTTGTACCTCCTGCACCATTGCAATGCGAACACATAACGTATTTCTTAACCTTTATTTTCTTTTCAACACCGGAAGCTACTTCAGCAAGATTCAGTTTTACTTTGACACGCAAATCAGAACCTCGACGAACACGTTGCCCTCCACCACGCTGACTACCCCCAAAACCACCGAAACCACCAAAATGTCCGCCAAATATATCACCGAAATGGGAGAAAATATCCTCCATATTCATGTTTTGTCCTCCAAAACCGCCTCCGGATGCACCTCCTACACCTGCGTGACCAAATTGATCATAACGCTGACGCTTCTGGTCATCGCTCAGTACTTCGTAAGCCTCAGCAGCCTCTTTAAATTTCTCTTCTGAGGCTTTATCACCGGGGTTTTTATCCGGATGATACTGTATAGCCTTTTTACGGTAAGCTTTTTTTATTTCGTCAGCTGAAGCACTTTTAGACACTTCCAATATTTCGTAGTAATCTCTTTTGGACATATTTCTTTATTTCTGGTTAGAATTTTTTTGTTGTCAGCAAATTTGAATGCTGCTTACTGTTGTTTTATTCTCCTACAACTACTTTTGAGAAGCGAATTACTTTTTCATTCATTGTATAGCCTTTGGATACGCAGTCGATAATTTTACCTTTCAATTCTTCTGAAGGTGCAGGAAAAGTAGTTATTGCTTCATGAAACTCAGTATCAAAAGCCTCATTTTCAGTAGGAATAGCTTTCACACCATTCTGAAGTAAAAAGGCAATTAACTTATTGTAAATCAAATCAACACCTTCTTTCACTGCTAGTATATCGTCAGATATTTCCATGGCTTTCTGTGCCCGCTCAAAATCATCAACCAACGGAAGTAAGTCAGCTAGAACTTTTTCACCGGCTGTTTTAATTAAATCCATTCGTTCTTTCAACGTTCGTTTACGGTAATTGTCGAACTCTGCCATTAAACGCAAGTTCTTATCATTAAGCTCGGTAAACTGCTGTTTCATTTGCTCAATTTCATCTACAATCTGTTCTGCAGCCTGATCGGTTGTTTCGCCGGTTTCTTTTTCTTGTGTCTCACAATTTTCACAATCTTCGTTTACTTCGGGCGATTCATCGGAATGTTTTTGTTTTTTCATATTTGTAATTTATTTTTTTCTTTTATATGTGATAATCAACTAACAATAATTTTGCCAAAACACCCGAATTCCGTTTTTGGCAGAAATCGGGTGGCATAATGGCAGAAATAGTGAATTATTGTCAGTTTTTCTTAGTAAGCCATACAACAAAGTGCGCCGGATTTTCATCAAACGGATATGCTTTGTTCAGTGGCTTTCCCTCATTATTGAGCATCACATAAAATGGTTGAGCATTTGCTCCAAATTTATGTCGTTGTAAATAGCTCCATTTATCACCAATAGTTTCAATCAGCGTTGTGCGACCATTTTCATTTACCTGATACTGTTTTGATAAAGCTGTTTTATCATCCACAAACAACGAAATAAGTACAAAATCCTTTTTCAACAATTCTTTCACAGTAGGGTCAGTCCAAACTGATGCTTCCATCTTACGGCAATTCACACAACCAAAACCGGAAAAATCAACAATCACAGGTAACTTCTTCTCGGCAGCATAGACCATTCCCAAGTCATAATCAGTAAAAGCAGGATGAACTTCGTCATTATACAGATTAAAATCCTGAGTGTAAAGCGGTGGTGAAAAAGCACTGATTGCTTTAAGTGGTGCACCCCAAAGCCCCGGAATCATATAAGCCGAAAAAGCAAATGAAATAATTGCCAAAAACAGTCCCAGAACCGAAGTATGTTTTGATTCACTGTCGTGTTTAAATCGGAGCTTACCAAGCAAATAAACACCCAACAAGGCGAATATAACTATCCATAACGCAAGGAAAACTTCACGGTCGAGAATACGCCAACCATAAGCCAAATCAGCCACAGAAAGGAATTTGAGTGCTAATGCAAGTTCGAGAAATGCCAATACAACTTTCACAGTGTTCAGCCAACCACCTGACTTGGGCAATGATTTCAACCATGTTGGAAACAATGCAAACAAACTAAAGGGAATAGACAGTGCTACTGCAAAACCAAGCATACCAATAGCAGGTGCTAAAATTGAACCGGTTGAGGATACCTGAACGAGCAAAGTACCGATAATCGGACCGGTACAGGAAAATGAAACCAGCACCAACGTGAAAGCCATAAACATAATGCTTAGAAATCCAGTTGTAGAATCCGCTTTTGCATCTAATTTTGTCGACCAAGATGATGGCAGCGTAATTTCAAATGCACCAAAGAATGAAACGGCAAACACAACCAGTAAACCAAAGAATATCAGGTTGAAAATAGCATTTGTAGATAAACTGTTGAGCGCACTTGCACCAAAAATAAGCGTTATCAAGATCCCCAAAGTCACATAAATAAAAACAATAGCTAAACCGTACAGAATTGCGTCACGCTGACCACGTTTTTTATTTTCAGAACGTTTCAGGAAAAAACTTACTGTCATAGGAATAATTGGCCATACACAAGGAGTGAATAAGGCAAGAAAACCTCCGAGAAGACCGGCTAGGAAAATCAGCCAAAGTGAAGCCGCAGCAGAACCTTTTGTTTCACCAAAGTTCTTTAGTTCGGCAACTACCGGAGTCCAGTAATCAGTTAATTTATTTTCAATAACAATTGACTTGTTAGTTTCGGTATTTTCAACAGTTGTACCAAGCGGTGATGCAGATAAGGTTAATGCAAAGAGTCTTTTGGTAGGTGGTAGACAGCTTTTATCGTCGCAAGCCATAAATTTCACATAGCCATTCACTTTTACTTTCGAGGCATCCGTAAATTTAATTTTCTGAATAAACACGGCATTGTCGGAATACCAATTTATTTCCATATTAAATTCGGAACTAAACTGTTTTTCGAGTTTCGATGGTGACTGTAACTCACCAACTATCTGAGCATTTTCTATTTTTTCAAATGTGATGGAAGTTGGATTTGGTCCATCTTTTGGAATATTCAGACCGTAAATATGCCAACCATCCTCAATAGCAGCACTAATCTTAACATCCGCAGTTGTTTCACCAGTTTTCTTAAGTTCAAAACTCCAGTTTACCGGATCGGCAATCTGACCAAATGTAGTTATTGCAACAAAGAAAAGTGCAACAAGTAGCATGTGTTTCTTCAGCATATACTTTTTAGCTATCTAACAACTTGATTAATAAAATGTTTTGAGAAAAATTTATCGTGTCAACATAAACTTAAAACTAACTCCAAAGTTAGATGAAGAAACCGGGTATGAAGATGATATAAGCGGCGTACTCATTTGACGGTCGTAGAACAATTGGATATTAACTTTCGAACTAAATACGTAATCAGCAATAATCTTCAATGTAAACATCTTGTTACCACTCGAAGCCTGAGTCAGGTTTTCTTCCACCTTGCGCAACAGTGTTTTAATATCCTTGTACGATAAATCAGCACTTAGCTTCAGGTCGTTTTTCACTTTTGTTTGTTTGTCTGATTTCAGTTTCAGAATCACATCAAAATCTTTTACCAAATAGCCCAAACCTACCACAAACTCATCGGAAGCTGATTCAATAAGCTGGGTGCTCGATAAGTTAAGTGCCATATTGCGTTGTTTGCGATATTCCAGTTTACCGGTCATGCTGTTTTTCATTGCCACATTAACACCGATAAGCGGACTAAACTGTTCGTTGATGGATACATCGCTGATATCGTAGGGCGACGATGGTATTGGGTTATTGCTCTGCACATCACGTATATAACCCAATGCATTATTATCTTCACCCATTGCCACCCAGGTTGAATACGAAGTGTATGAACCAACACTGTAACGGCAGGTATAAGCATGTGTAAGACTTACCGATTTAAAATTTTCTTTAAACCAACCAATGTTGGACAATCCATCATAGCTTATTCGCCAGTTTGGCAGAATATTAAGTATAGATAAGAATGGACTAGTTTCCACTGTATTCACATCACGACCTGTATAAGCTGCAATAAAAGCAGGTATTAATACATCGGCAGAATTTAACCCATACGAACCAAGACCCGAATTATAATCAGTATTGGCTAAAGCTGTCCCTTTTAGAAATCCGGTAGTTGGATATTTTGTTCCGCTTAGTTTTGAATTCAGACGGTTGGCTATAACCTGACGGTTGGTCAGTAAAGTATTAAATGGTTCTGAGTTATAGTTCTGTTCAGCTGTACCAATTGGTTTGAAAGCAGTTGCCAATGCCATCAACGTAATGTTGTAAGTACCTGTAAAGGTTCTTGGCATACCTTCATATTTATACTGAATTGTAGTATTTGAAGCTACAGTTTGTTTGGCATCCAAATCAATCTTAAATCCGGCAAACGGTTCGATAGAAGCCTTTATATCCAAATCTGAAGTAAAAGCTGTAGTTGCAGGTGTGATAATCGAATCGTTTCCTGATAACCAACCATTATCCTTCGCTGTTTGAATAATATTTTTGTCAATAATTCCAAATGTAAAACCGTAGCCCGGAGCAGCACCGTAATCGGTCATTTGTTGGCCAAGGAATGAAGGTTCTTTCTGGAATCCGGGTAAAACCATGCTGTTCGATTCGCGATAACTTATCGATGCTTTACGAACCATCATCAAAGTGCGAACTGCGAAATCAACCACTTTTTGAGCAGGATTCTGGTCATTAGGATCTAACGAATTCAGTGTAAGTTGAATACTGTCTGTAGTGATTGCAGGTGTAATCTCAATGGCTATTAAATTTTTTACTTTGTAATTCAGATTGAGCTGTTTACCATTTTTATCGATTGCTGTCAATTTAAATTTATTACTTCCTAACTTATGATTAATGGTAATAGTTTTATTCTTTTCAAGTTTTACCTTTTCTCTGTAAGTTTTAGACTGGAATTTGATATTCATCTGATTAGATTGTGTAGATGATCTTTGGTTTATTTCTTTCAGATATTTCGATTTATTATACAATGACTCAAAATTTAACTGACCATCAAGCGACCATGAACCCATGGTAGTAGCAATATTACCGGGTTGATTGGCGGCTGAAGTTCCTCTGACAGTTGCCATTCTGTTCCAGTTATACGTTGAATTATAAGCAGCGTTTGCATTAACCCAATCCATTAATGGCAATTTATTCACAGGGATATTCCAGTTAGCGGTGAAAACCTGTTGATAGGTATAAGGTGTTCCCAGTTTCTTTATGTTTGTCCAAACCGTATCACGCCAGGCTTCATAATATTGTTGACCCCATTGTTCAGGAGATTTTAGTGGTTCGGTAATGTTTGCATTCATGGCTGTCTGAATACTAAATTTAATCCCCTTACTCAAATCGTATTTAAAATCAAACTGACGGTTAAATCTAAAGTCCTTGCTGGAATTCATATCCAGGTTATTTGAACTCTGACCGGAAGCTATAGCATTGAGATCGCGTAATTTAACCTGTGAATACTGTCGATTCAGATTAGTATTAAAACTCAACGATGAAGGCATATAGTTGAAATTGAAATCTTTGATGATTTTGAATAATGGATTATCCAAAAACTTCACATTCTTAAACGGTTCAACCGGTTTGGGGCTAAATGAGAAATTATAATCTAACGCAGCCTTCTCGTCCTTTATCAGGTTCTGTTCCACCTGCGAACTGTGTTGGTTTGATTCTGTATATGCATAGGTGAATGAAAGGTTTGCAGGGTCGTAGAACTGAGGTGTTTTACTCTTGATATTCACTTTTGCACCTGTAATGTTGAAACTTTTGGAAGTATTAACTGTTTGCGACATCAAGTTCAACGAATCACGTTGAGCCTGACTGATGCTATTCTTTAATGCATCCGAAAGCAATACATCTTCATCCAGCGGATTGTATTTGGGAGAAATTGTTTCGTTTGTATAGGAGAAATAGGCTGGAATTTTGAGTTTGATTTCCGATGGAAGGAAACGTCCCAATTCCATATTTGTAGAGAAGTTCATTTGATACAAATCGTCCATCCGACGGGTCATCACATTACTTTCAATACCTCCATAACCGGCTGTTTCAATACGGCCTGAGAAATTGACTGTTCCAAGATCTGACAATCCAACAGCCATATTACCCATGGCTGCCCAACCGCCTGACTCATCAAACTGTGACATACGTAATTCATTCACCCAAATTTCGGCCGATTTTGTATTATCAGCTGCATTGCGTACTCCAATCATTATGTTCTGAACATCCGAAATGGTTGGATTTCCCATTATCGTGATTTTATTTAATGGTTTATCCGGATCATAGATTGTGTAAGGTAACATATTCGACACATTTGCAGAGCCGGTTTGTTTAGCCTGATTACGTTTTAGCTTAGCTTTTGTCAGAGCATCAAAAGCAAAATCGAACATATTTTCATGATACCATACAATCTGCTGGTCAGCTTCTTTGTCGCCCGAATAAGTACCTGCAGGAGTTAACCGAAGTGGAATTTCATATTCATAGTAATTATTCACCATGTCCGAACCCAACCGAACAAAACAGGTCATTTCATAATCTTTTAGGTTGTGCTGGTCGTCTGTTCGTTTTTCGGCATGTACAAACATTTGCATACGTTTATACTGACGCATATCGTAGGTGGTATTTTTGTAAACACCACGAGCATCGCCGGGTGCAAGATCAGTTACACGTAACACCATTGATTGTTCGTTCTGTTGTAAAAGTTGAGGCTGACCAGGATCAGTTTCACGTGTAACTCCCGGAGGGAGCACATAATTCACAGGTGATTTGGTTGCATTTTCTTCAATATTTACAGACTGAACATCCAATGTTCCTGTTTGTGCAGGTACAGTTGTAGTTGAATAAAGTGGTTTGTTAAACCCACGCCATTCACCACGTACTAAATCAAGTGTTGCCAAACGAAGAGTCGAGATCGGAAGAGCCACACGTCTGAACTCCAGTCACTCCGCGAAATC
>CAIKVR010000335.1 GCA_903830915.1 uncultured Bacteroidales bacterium | reverse complement strand
TCCCGATGGAATATCTATCGAAACAACTTTTCTCCCTGTAGAATTTATCCAATGAATGGCATCAGCAAAGATACCTTCAGCAGGTCGGCTCAATCCTGAACCAAAAATACCATCAATTATAACCGTGTCTTTCGATATCTCGGGATCAATAAATTTCTTAGTAAGTTCACTCACCGAACGTGGAAACTGGATTTCCATTCGACGATAATTTGCTTTACAATCGTTTGATAGTGAGCCTGATGATAACAGAATGGCAGAGACATGATACCCTCGTTGGAGTAATAATCGGGCAACTGCCAACGCATCACCACCATTATTTCCCGGACCGGCCAGAATACAAACCGGATTTTCCTGCTTGAATAATTCAATATATTTATTGGCTATTGCCATTGCAGCCCGCTCCATTAAATCAATGGAAGCAATCGGTTCATTTTCAATCGTGAATTTATCCAGTTCACGAATTTGAGATGTACTGAAAAATTTCATAATTAGAAATTATAAACTATAAATTATAGACTATAAACTAAAGTACATTCCAACGGGTTTCCAACCATTTCTTCTGCTGAGTTGGTGTTAGAAATGTCCATGCCACTATCCGGCTGATTTTTGTTCCCTGTCCCATTTGAATGGTTTTTACGTCAACTGCTCCTGCTGTTTTCAATGCTTCAAGAAGAGGTGCGACATGTACCTGCTTGGCAATCAGCGTGGAAAACCAAAAACAATTCGTCGAAAATTGCTTGCTCTGACGAATCATGTTTCTGATGAACCTCTCTTCGCCACCTTCACACCATAGTTCATTACTTTGTCCGCCAAAATTCAGCACCGGAGTAGTTACTTTTTTGTGATTCAGACTACTTAGTTTTCGGAGCGTTCCCTTTTGAGCTTCTTCCAGTGACGCGTGAAAAGGTGGATTGCAAATAGCAATGTCAATCGGCTCGTTCCGCTCCATTACGCCATGAAAAATATCGTTCGGATTTTCCTGAAAACGGAGTTCAACATTGCGTTTAAGAAAAGCATTATAGTGAATTATTTTTCGGGCTGATTCCAATGCTTGCTTATCAATGTCAGTCCCGACAAACGACCAACCGTATTCTTTGTTGCCAACAACCGGATAAATACAACTCGCACCCACACCGATATCCATACATTTCACTTTGTAGCCGGTAGGAATCTTGCCATTGTTCGATTTGCCCAACAATTCGGCAATGTGGTGAATATAATCGGCTCTTCCCGGTATGGGAGGACACAAATAACCACTCGGAACGTCCCAGTACTCCAACGAATAATACTGTTTAATTAAGGCTTTATTTAGCCATTTTACCGCTTTTGGATTAGCAAAATCGATTGATTCGTCACCATAAGGATTCAACTTCACATATTTAGCCAACTCAGGACAAGCCTTGACAAGCAAGCTGAAATCATAACGCTCCCGATGCTTATTTCGTGGGTGTAAAACGGTTTTTTCGGCAGGATGTTCTTTCTTGATTTCAGGCATGTAAGTTTTTGTTTAAATTTTGTTTGATGCAAAGGTAATCAATGTATTGCGAAGTTATCCCTAATTAGTTGCTTAAATATCCCTTTCCTTACTTCAATGGTTGGAAATTTTAATCAATTTGCAGAATAAATGTCGCAGAAATGAATAAATATACCTCTAAATTATTGTAAATCAAAACATTTAGTACGCAAACTTGTTTCATTACTTACTGCTTGTTCCGGAGGGAACAAGAATTAAATTAAAAAATAAAGAATATGCAACATTCTCAAAACACAACAACAGGTAAATCAGACTCTTCCGTTGAAGAGGCAGAGTCATTATTACCTTTTGAACATTTCATTCAAAATTTCAAAAACACCCTGAAAAGAGTCTTTCATGATGAAAATGACATTGACACAATGGGCATTACCCGAGGTATTTCACCTGAAGTACTCGGTCAAATCATGGATTGTAATCCACTTTCAGTAGCCATCCCAACCGAATACGGTGGACGTGGCGGAATTGTACAGGAAAGTCTGCAACTGCTGTCGGCTGCTTCGTACGAATCACTCGCATTATCCCTCACGCTGGGGATTAACAGCGCACTTTTTCTGCAACCTTTTGCCAAATACGGACAAGCTGCCGCAAAGCCCGAAGTGTTTGGACGATTTCTTAACCACCAAAACATGGGTGGACTGATGATTACCGAACCCGGTTTCGGCAGCGATGCGTTGAACATGCAAACGTCCTTTACCGAACAATCCAATCATTTTCACCTGAAAGGAACAAAACACTGGGCAGGACTCACCGGACAGGCTGATTATTGGTTACTTACAGCTCGTAAACAAACCGAACAGGGTGGATTGCAACGCGATATCGACTTTTTTGTGTGTGATAACACCAATCCTGCCCAAAATATCTTTGTAGAAGAACGCTTTGAAAACCTTGGTTTGTATCAAATTCCTTACGGACGTAATATTCTGGACGTAAAAATTCCAAAAACACAGCGACTCATACCTCAAACCAACGGTGTCCAAATGATGTTGGACTTATTACACCGCAGTCGCCTGCATTTCCCGGGCATGGGCTTGGGCTTTGTAAAACGTATGCTCGACGAGGCCATAGCTCACTGTCAGCAACGATTAGTTGGTGGTCGCAGCTTGTTTGCGTACGATCAGGTTCAACAGCATTTAGCCAAATTGCAAGCTAACTTTACTATTATTTCTGCTTACAGCAAACACAGTGCAGGAATTGCCGGTATCGAAAACGATCTGACCGGACTCGGTCTTGAAGCGAATATCATCAAAACCGTTACAACGGATTTGATGCAGGAATCGTCACAAACTTTGCTGACATTGGTAGGTGCAAAAGGCTACAAACTCAATCATATTGCCGGTCGTGGAACGGTTGAT
>CAIKVR010000334.1 GCA_903830915.1 uncultured Bacteroidales bacterium | reverse complement strand
TTTTGATATCAGCAAAATGATGAATATCGTTATGCTTGCCATCTATGCCGAATTCAGAGGTTATGCGCATGAGGAGATGATTCAGATAGTAAAGGAAAACGTACCTGAAAAGTTTGTTGCAGGAAATATAAAAGCCTACGAAAAGGGAATATCGATTGCCCGGGAAAAACTATAAGCTGCCCCCCGACCCCCTGAAGGGGGAGTTGGTGAAAACTTATCCCGTTTGCAAAACTTCACAAAACCCGTCTTATTCCCCCTTCAGGGGGTTAGGGGGCAGGTATAAAATTATAAATACATGCAATTACCTGAATCTGTAATACTCCTGGATAGTTTAGGTGATGTACAACCCGACAATACAAGTCCGGTTCTTGTGTGCGCATCGCATTGCGGTGACAACGGAACTTTTGCCCGAAAGCTAAAAAACTGTCATGTAAAAGCTGTTTTTCTAAACAATGCCGGAATCGGCAAAAATCAGGCAGGTATCAGTGGTCTCTCACATTACGAGGCTGAGAATATTCTGGCCTGTGCTGTTAGTCATAACAGTGCCGAGATTGGTGTTGCCGCCGATACCTGGGAAAGCGGAATTATAAGTCACAGCAATGCCTTAGCCGAAGAAGCAGGTATCCAACCCGGCGATTCAGTGCAGGAAGCCGTTGCCAACATAATCAATCTCCCCTCTTTTACTCAAAAAAACAAGTATGCTGAATCTCTTACTCATGAAGAGATAGAAAACAGCAGCAAGCCTGACCTGAAAAAACAAATTCAAACACAAATTGATGGAGTAAGCATCACAGTAACAAACAGCATCACCTTTTTAAATGAGAGCAATGCCGGCGATATCGTTGTGTGTGGCTCACATGGTGGTGTAAGTGCAGGGCATTATGCTCAGAAACATCGCCTTAAGGCCGTGCTTTTTAATGATGCCGGAATTGGTAAAAACTACGCCGGTATAAAAAGTCTTGAATCACTTAGTGATGCAGGAATCCTTGCATGTACAGTTGACTGCATGAGTGCAGAAATTTTTAATGGGCAGGATGTACTGGAGAATGGCATTATATCTGTTTGTAATCAACTGGCAAGATCCAGAAACATCAAAGAAAAAATGACGGTTAAAGAGGCCATTCAATATATTTAGCTTTGTGCTTATTTCAGTACAAAGATACCGCGCGATTTTATCGCGTTATATCGTTTAGAAGGACATATTTGCCACACGATATACCTTGCGGTTGCGGGAGGTGATTAAGGTATAAACAAAGAGTTCACCATATCCGAATCGCGTGTCGGCTATGGCAAATACGGAATTTTTAATACTTTTTCCACTTTCTCTTCCAGAGGCAATTCAGCCGAAATCCAGTGAATCGTAAATCCACGCCTTTCCATGCCTCTAAACCAGGTCATTTGACGTTTGGCAAACTGATGAATAGCAGTTTCAAGTTGCCTGAACATTTCGTTGAAGGTTAGTTCGCCAATCAGGTATTGAGTTACAAACTTGTATTCCAAACCGTAATAGATTAGGTCTTCAGCAGGAATTCCGTTATCAAGTAATGACTTAACTTCACGAATCATACCATGATTGAGTCGTTCAGTAAGTCGTTTAGTAATTCTTTCCCTACGGATTTCTCTATCAATATCTAAACCAATAATCAGACTATTAAGTGGCTGAAATTCATTGAATTCAGGCTCGTTGTGCAGACTGTATTCTGCAATTTCGATGGCTCGAATAGTGCGTTTGGCTGAGTCGAGGTCGGATTTGTTATGCAACGAAACGTATTGACTCAATATAGCCGAAAGTTCTTCAATGGATTTGCCTTCCAGTTGTTGACGCAAAACTGTATTTTCAGGAACTTTTGGGAGTTTAAAACCTCGTAGTACAGATTCAATATACATCCCCGTTCCACCGCATAAAATAGGTAACTTTCCTCTACGTTGAATATCCAAGAAAACCTTATGGAAATCGTGCTGAAACTCAAATACATTGTATTTTTCGCCCGCATCACAATTGTCTATCAGGTGATACGGAACCGGTTGTCCGTCAACTATGTAATCAGCCAGATCCTTACCGGTACCAATATCCATACCCCGATATACCTGACGCGAATCGGCACTGATAATCTCTGCGCCAAGCTTATGAGCCAAAGCACAAACCAGTGTTGTTTTTCCGCAGGCAGTAGGACCTAATATAGTCAGTAGTTTGTAGTTGGCAGTTGGCAGCATCAGCTAAATAATACGTTAGTAATTCCGGTGTCCGAAAATGGAACTCCCGACGCGCACTAGTGTGCTGCCTTCCTGGATGGCAAGTTGATAATCGTCGGACATACCCATGGAAAGTTCACAGAATAAGGATTCTGAGGCGAAATAAGTTGATTTGGCTTTATCAAACAGCGTTTTCAATCCCCGGAATTCAGCCCGGATTTGATCCCGATTCTCCGTATAGGTAGCCATGCCCATTAACCCGCAAATTTGTACATGGCTGAGTTGTTTCCATTCTCCCAATGAGAGCATTTCGAGCAATTCCTCAGCTGAAAAGCCAAACTTGGTTTCCTCACGGGCTATATGCACCTGCAACAGGCAATTCACCCTCCTACCCGATTTGGTAGCTTGATTGTCAATCTCAGTAAGGAGCTTATAAGAATCGACCCCGTGAATCAGCGAAACAAAAGGAACAAGATACTTAATTTTATTAGTTTGAAGATGACCAATGAAGTGCCAGTCAATATCTTTTGGAAGCGACTCCTGTTTGCCACATAATTCCTGAACTTTACTTTCGCCAAAAACTCTTTCACCGGTTTCATAAGCTTCAATTATTGATTCGTTGGGATTAAATTTCGACACACAAACCAACTGCACATGCGGTGGAATGTGAGTACGAATGGATAGAATGTTAGTTGAAATAGTATTCATTGTTATTAAGTCGCTTCACTCCAGATATTAGTTCGTTTCACTCACGTTATTTGCTCATTTCATTCGCGATATTAATAGATATATTTGTTCGTCTCATTTATGGGTAATATCGCCGAAGGCAAATATCACGAACGAAGTGAGTTAGTATAAGCGAAGCGAATAACATTCCCGCAGGGAATTAATTAGCCTCATATTTATACACATCCATAATCGTAGTTTCGGTAATGGCAGCTACCTGATAATCGGCCATAGAGCCTTTCATACCTTCCTGCAAACCGTCCCAGGCTTCTCTGATGTTATTAGCCTGAACCATCATGGTCGAAGCCACTCTCTTTTCAATGCCTTTTTCTTCGTCCAACGTAATGAAATACACTTTACAGCGATACCATTTGTCGCCGGTTGCATTTTCAAACATTTCGCTAATGCGTGCTTTACGGATGGTGGCAACTACAAATTCGCCACTGATAAAAGGCTCAATTTCTTTGTTGATACGTTCTTCGGCTTCCGAAAATGTCAGTGCATCAACCAGATAACTCTCACTTACTTTTACTATTTTGCCTTCTTCGGCCGTCTTTTCATACTTAATCTTACATTCGAACCAGTTGTGCATATTGTTTTAATTGCTTTGTAATGAATAATTTATATTTAAATTTTAATTTAGTCTTGTTACACAAAAGTAGTAAAAATCTTTCAAAGCAGGTAAGTTTTGAAAAAAAGAAACTCCCGGAAAGTCAAATTGTATAGACTTGCCGGGAGTTTTATTATAAAATTAGCTGGAATCAGCTGTTATGCGTTTTCTTCTACCTTAATTCTCATTTTGTAGAACGAACGCCATGCAAAGTACATAGAGATAATTAACAAAATACCTCCAATGATAAAGTGAGCAGGTGTATAGTGTTTTACGCCATCAGCACCTACACTCGACATATTTACAGCAATTTCCACAGCTAACAAACCAAACAAGGTAGAGAACTTGATAATCGGATTCAAAGCCACTGAAGTTGTATCTTTAAACGGATCACCAACAGTATCACCAATTACAGATGCATCGTGAAGTGGCGTATTCTTTTCTTTCAGATCAACCTCAACAAGTTTTTTTGCATTATCCCATGCACCACCGGCATTTGCCATATAAAGTGCCTGGAAAAGACCGAAAATAGCAATTGAAATCAGATAAGCCACAAAGAAGTTAGGATCAAACAAGGCAAAAGCCAGCGTAGCAGTCATAAGTGTGATAAAAATATTCCACATACCGTTTTGAGCATATTGAGTACAAATTCTAACCACTTCGATTGAATCTTTTTCGTCAGCTTGTGTTTTATCCAGTTTCATGTGTCTTTTAATGTATTCAACTGCACGATAAGCACCAGTTGTGACAGCCTGAATTGAAGCTCCCGAAAACCAGAATACCATTGCACCGCCGGTAATAAGACCTAATAAAATTGGAGCTTGTGTCAACTCAAGACTTAACATACCAACCCCTTTTAATAAAAGAATAATGGAGAAAATCATGGTAGTTGCTCCGGCAACAGCTGTTCCTATTAATACAGGTTTAGCTGTAGCTTTAAAGGTATTGCCTGCTGAGTCATTAGCCTCTAAATAATGTTTTCCACCTTCAAAGTCAGGAGTAAATCCGAAATCTCTTTCAATTTCTGCGCTGATACCCGGAATTTGTTCAATTTGAGCTAACTCAAATACCGACTGAGCATTATCAGTTACAGGACCATAACTATCTACAGCAATGGTAACAGGACCCATACATAAGAAACCAAAAGCAACCAAACCAAAAGCAAAAATGCTCTGATAACCCATGGCAGCTTCGCTCAAACCCAGATTTTGGCTAATGAAATAACCACCGCCCATCAAAGCAACCATCAGAAGTCCCATCCAATATGCTGCATAATTACCTGCCACAATACCCGAAAGAATAGTCAAAGAAGGTCCGCCTTCGCGTGAAGCAGTAACAATTTCGTGAACGTGATCGGATTTAGAACTGGTGAATTTTTTAGTGAATTCAGGAATAAGAACAGCTGCTAATGTACCCAAACTGATAATGCCGGCTAATTTCCACCATAAACCACTTACAAGAACACCACCAACAGTTATATCGCCAATAAGAACATAACTCATCCCAAAACTAATTGCAATACAAGACGTTGCAGCAATCCAGATTAAACGGGTTAATGGTTTTTCAAAGTCAAAATCCAATGATTTGCCGTATTGTTTTTCTGAGATAGCGTTGTTTACAAAATAAGAGATACCTGAGAAGATATCCATTAGGAAACGCATACCAAAAATCCATACAATTAATTTAGCCTGCAAGTCAACTTCTTTTACTGCCAACGAAATAAAGGAGATAAGAGCAACACCCGTTACACCATACGTTTCAAAAGCATCAGCAGTCGGGCCTACGCTATCACCTGCATTATCACCGGTACAATCGGCAATAACTCCCGGGTTACGGGGATCATCCTCTTTTACTTTAAATACAATTTTCATCAGGTCAGAGCCGATATCAGCAATCTTTGTAAAGATACCACCGGCAATACGAAGTACCGATGCACCCAACGACTCACCAATGGCAAAACCAAGGAAGCAATATCCAACAATGTTACGTGGTACAAAAAGTAAAATAACAATCATCATTACCAACTCGAGCGAAATAAGGAATAATCCTACCGAGATACCTGAACGTAATGGTATATTTACCACATCCCAGGGGCGTTTGCGAAGTGATGCAAAAGCTGTTCTGGCATTAGCATAGGTGTTTACACGAATACCATACCATGCTACTGCATACGAACCTCCCATACCCACAATGGAGAATAAAAGTACTAATACCACTACAACAGGTGTGGATAAAGCATCCGGACCAGTTGCCTCAGCATTAGCCATGGAAAGATAATACACAATAGCCACAGCGATAATTCCGAAAAGAATGGCTAAGAACTTACCTTGTTGCAATAAATAGGTACGACAAGTCTTGTAAATTGTGTTGGCAACGTCCAACATGGATTTGTGTGCTGGTAAAGCCTTTACCTGACTAAATAAGTACAGACTAATACCCAATGTACCAACAATTACTAAAGAACCGAAAAGTAATAAGTGCCATCCATCCATACCACCAAAATGTTGGAAAGTGGCATCATGTAGATCAGGAATTTTGAGATTTGCCTCCGATGCGAAGGTTTTGGCAGATGCTAACAATGCTGTTAAAACAAGCATCCCAAGCCGTTTAATTTGTTTCATAAAAATGTTATTAAATAATTAAAAGTTGAGAGAATTTAACTGTTTGAAAAATCAAAAAAAATACGCTCAAAATTACTACATATCATTGACAAAAACAAAATTATTATGATAAATTTATCATTAAATTGAAAGTTCATAGCGTTAATGAATGATATTTATAAAAGAATTATACTTGTTTTATGCAAATATGAAATTTCTGTTCGTATTTTTGCATAAATATTGAATAAGTGTTTTTTGTTAGTATGTCAAAAACCGTGTTCGCACACAAGTTTTTCCGTGTGCGAACACAAAAAATGACTCAAATAACATAATTTATTTATTGATTCAGTCAAAATTAATAAAAAATACTACCTTGATTTATAGATATTTTTCGGTTTCCATTTTCCGCAAATGGAAAGAATAAGTTTCTGGTTTTTCACAGTCACATATTACTTTAGTGCTTGATGATTGATAACATAGTTGTGAATAGATCCGCAAATTTCAATGATATTGTATTTGGTAGGAATTACTGCAATTTCAGGCTTCCTATCACTATAGCGATAAGCGAAATACGGGTAGCTATTATTTTCAAACTTATAAACCAGTACATTCGTGCTGAAAAACCCTTATTCAGTATCTGAATTTCTCTTCATTATTGAACTTAAAACTGAGAATTGGCTTTTCCGGAAATCAAAATTGACATTATTTTATAAAATGCCCACTTTTTTGTACCTTTGCAGTCGGTTTAAATAAAACTATGGGAAGAATTCTGGCAATAGATTACGGACAAAAACGTGTGGGGCTGGCGGTTACTGATCCGCTTCAGATATCTGCCAACGGACTGGACACAGTTTTGTCGCATGAAGTGCTTGACTATCTGGCCAAATACATAGCCCGTGAGCCTGTAGAGAAGTTTGTTGTAGGCCTTCCAAAGCAAATGGACGGTCAGGAATCGGAATCCATGCTGTATATCCGACCTTTTGTGGTTGGTTTGCAGCGTCGCTTCCCCGATATTGAACTTATATACGTGGATGAACGTTTCACTTCCGTTTTGGCTCACAAAACTATGTTGGATGCGGGTTTGAAGAAAAAAGACCGTCAAAACAAAGAGCTGGTAGATAAAATTTCTGCTACCATAATACTACAGAGTTATCTTGAAAGTAAAAACTTTCAACTTAAAGAACTTTTCTAACTGAATATAATGATTTTACCTATTTACACATACGGCAATGCGGTACTTCGCAAAGTGGCTGACCCGATAAAAGCTGACTATCCTAATCTAAGCACGTTGATTTCCAATATGTTTGACACTATGTATCATGCAGAAGGTGTGGGACTCGCAGCACCACAGATTGGTTTGCCTATCCGCTTACTGGTGATTGATTTAGCACCGTTTAAAGAAGATGACCCTGAATTAGGAGCATTTAAAATCGTAATGATTAACCCGCAAATCATTAATCGCAGCATAGGGGAAGTAGCCGGTGAAGAAGGTTGTTTGAGTATTCCCGGTATTCACGAAACTGTTTTACGTGCCGAGAAAATCAAAATCAACTACCTTGATGAACAGTTTCAGGAGCATATAGATGAATTTGAAGGCTACAAAGCACGAGTGGTACAGCACGAATACGATCATTTGGAAGGTAACCTGTTTACTGATAAGGTAACTCCTATCCGCCGACAGTTACTGAAATCAAAACTTACCAATATCGTCAAAGGAAAAGCCACTACAAGTTATAAAGTGAAGTCAGCCTGAGGGTAAACATAGTTCATATTTACATAACGAACCGCAAAGTGTTGAATATCAATTCAACACTTTGCGGTTCTTGGTTTTTAGAATTTCTATTATTGCTGAATTTCCTTTTTTGGAAGTTGAGATGTTGAGCCGAAGAAATGTTTTGTTGTTATTACTGCCAACACGCCAATTGCGGCATAATAAATAATATTCAACAGAATCCAGTGGATATAGAAAGTTCCAATTTTATCGGGAGCAAATACCCCATTTTCAAAATTTCCGTTTACAGGAAAGTAAAGGTACAAAATATCTGTCAGATACTGACCGCAATAAGTCAGGTACTTGAGTCCAATGTTACTAAACGAAGAAACAAAATGTAGACCGTGGCTGATTTTCAGATTGAAGAGAAAGATAATATGAAAAATTAAAAACTGAAACGCAGCGAATGCATATTGAGCTAACTTCTTCTTTTTCAGAAAATAAAATGCAATAGTGAAGCTTATGCCAAACATTAGTGACTGTAGCAGAATAGGTAATATAAACTCATTCAATAGGCTTTCCGGATATTCATAAACTGCTTCATTCAGCATTTTTGCTATCCACAATCCAATCAAATTTACCGCATAATTAATAAACATAAAAGTAAGAGTAGTTTTTACCAGATACCTGATTTCTTCTTTTGAAATGTTGAGTGTCATATAATTGATATGTTAGTTTTTTAAATAAATCAATGCTTCTCCAACAATGAAGTTGCTGCCTCCGACAAATACCAAATCATCTGATTCTGATTCGGCTATTGCAGATTTTATTGCCTGTTCTACTGAGAGATAAGCATTTCCGATTAAACCAATACTTTTGGCCTGTTTCTGCAAAATTTCAGCTGCCAATGCCCGTTCAATACGAGCCTGAGTGAAATAATACACCGCTTTTTTCGGCAACAATTTCAGGACTTCGGTTATATCCTTATCATTTACCATTCCTATAACAATCCGCAGGGTTTTGAAGGTTTGTGTCTTCAATTGTTCCACTACGCATTGAATCCCGGCAACATTATGCCCGGTATCTGCAATGATAGACGGATTTTCCTGTAGCTTTTGCCAGCGACCCTCTAATCCGGTTATTTCACAAACATTTTCGAGTCCGGTTCGTAAATCACCCTCTGAAATATTGAAGCCCTGCTTATTCAGCTGATTTATAGCTGTAAGAGTAGTGGCAATGTTTTTCAGCTGATAATTACCTGATAATCCTACATTATAAGTCTTATTATCCGATGTTTCAACAAGCATTTTGT
>CAIKVR010000333.1 GCA_903830915.1 uncultured Bacteroidales bacterium | reverse complement strand
ATTTCGGCCGATGTAGCAGTAGTCAGGTCATAATTCCAGTTGCTGCAGGTGGCAATAAGTGCGCCTTTGCTTCCGGTAACGGTAATGGTAGCTTTTATTCCGTTGCCGCCGCCACGGGCAATGATGGCATCAGCCATTTTGTCCATCCATGCCGGTTGTGAACCATCGGGATTCCAGCCGTGAACGAGAATAGTAACTCCTGCACCTTGTTTGGTGAAGACTTGAGAAAAGCTTGTTAGCGTTGCAAAAACAAGCATTAATGTAATGAGTAATTTTGTTTTCATAATTATTAGTTTTTATAGTTTTACTATTTTCCCTGAATAAGTTTCGTTGTTTGATTTGATTCTGATAAAATAGACACCCTTATTCAAATTTGTTAAGTCTATTTTTCCATTTTTAGGTATAGAATTCCCTGGAAGAATTGTTTTTCCATTCAGGTCTATAATTTGATACGATGCTGAACTTTCCTGATTGTCTGAAAGAGTAAAATTTACAATTCCTGTAGTTGGGTTTGGATATAGGTTCAATCTGTTAGCTATTAAATTCGCATTTTCGACACGGGTGCCAATCGTCAAACTAAACTCATAATCGAGATACTTGTATCTTGTTCGTGTTCCATCTGTAATTCTGGCATAAACATAATAATTTGTACCTGTTGATAAGCCGGAAACAGTCCAGTTTATAGTTGAAGCAGGTTCTGTAATTGTCGATCCTGTTAATGGCAGATTCTGTGTTCCAATGGTTCCTGCGTTATTATTGTTGTATGGATCCCGGTCAATATCAACATATAAAGTTACATCACTTGCATTTGCATAACTTCGGTAAATATAATTTATTGGCAATACTTCATTTGCAATTACCGATTGAGCACCAGTTTGAAGTTCAGTTGTACTTCTAAAAATCGACGAAGTAATTACATTCGGCCAATCAGCACTTGTCCACGTTAAACTTTGTCGTGCGCCTGAGCCGCCCAACAATGTGTTGTTGTGGTATCCGGCAATTACCGCATCGCCACTGTTAGGAATGTCGGCACTTTTACGGTCACCGGCAATGTTTAAGCTGTACACAAATCCCGATTTTTGTCCGGCATTTTCGTAGGTATTAAACCATGCACGTTCTGTGGAGGTCATGGTGGCTTGTCCGTTATTGGCAGGAGTTGCCAAATTAATAGTTCCGTGGTAGGCAAGAATAGTATTCAAGTGGTCGGAAAAATTATAACTTGTTCCAAGAATATTGTAGGTATAGCCAATTTCGTTGTGATAACCTCCGGGCATCGAAGTCCAAAGACGGTTGTATGCTCCGGGTATAGTCTGACCCTTTGGATAGGCGATATTTTGCCAGTAATTATCGGCAAACAGAATGTTATCATACACTTTTATGGGTGTATCGATAGTTGACCCGGGACCAATGGGAGTAGGTGTACCTTGTGGGTCGGAAGCGGTAAGAGGATGTGGGTCGAGTGCCGTTACATGATCCACTTCAATGCCTTGCAATCCTAATAACCGCGCAATTTCGAAAACCATTCCGCCACCACGACTGTGACCAATAAGATGAATTGGTAATTCGGAAAGAGCAGGTTTGCTGTTTTGCGATTGGTAAATTTTGGGTGCAACAGCCGCAGCCACTTCTTGGGCGGTAACTGCTTTTGTCAAATGGTTCGATACTGCTGTCCAGTTTACCAGCACTACAATTTCGGCTGATGTAGCAGTTGTGAGGTCGTAATTCCAGTTGCTACAGGTGGCAATAAGTGCGCCTTTGCTTCCGGTAACGGTAATGGTAGCTTTTATTCCGTTGCCACCACCACGGGCAATGATGGCATCGGCCATTTTGTCCATCCATGCCGGTTGTGAACCATCGGGATTCCAGCCGTGAACGAGAATAGTAACTCCTGCACCTTGTTTGGTGAAGACTTGAGAGAAGCTTGTTAGCGTTGCAAAAACAAGCATTAATGTAATGAGAAGAGAAAGCCCCCTAGCCCCCGAAGGGGGAGTAAGAATTCTACGATAGTCATTTTCTTTCTTGGTTGAGCCAAGCGGCAAAGCCGAGCGTGTTTGAGTTTGTTTCATAAAGTGTTTCATAATAATTTATTTTTAATTGTTATTGTAGTATTATCTGCCCCAAGCCCAGACCTCACCCCAACCCTCTCCAAATGGAGAGGGAGTAAGAGGGGATGTGAGGTTTTTGATTTGCTGCATTTTTTTAAATCTGCCCCAAGCCCCTGAAGGGGATGTGAGGTTACCATCGTCTCATATATTTTATCTTTTTAAAATACTGCGTCTTAAAGTCCCCTTCAGGGGATTTAGGGGCCGCTTATTTCTTCACAATTTTCCTTATTTCAAACGTTTTTCCATTTTCCACTTTTAGTAAGTAAATACCCATTGGGAAGTGGCTGGTTTGTATGTGGGTTTTAGTCATCAACGTGCCTGCACTAATAACCTGACCAACAGAATTTATGATTTTAAAGCTGGTGTTTTCATTCAGGTTATCTGCTTCGATAATCAATTCGTCGGATACCGGATTTGGATAAACCGACCAAACAGTTTTAGCTATTCCCGGGGTTTCAGTAACTGTACCGCAGCTTGTACTGTAAATTGCACCTGCATCTTTACTAAACCAACGTGTAGCGGAATAAATTGCATCATCTACCTGAATACAGCTTAAGCCGGGATTGTTTGGTACACTAAAGGTAGTAATGCTGGTATTGTGTCCGTTTTTCACATTCAAACTTGTTAATGAATTGTTTTGACAGTTCAATGTTTTTAATGCTGCATTCGAAGACAAATCTAAATTAGTCAGTACATTGTGGTTGCAACTTAGTTCAAGTAGCGTTCCAATTGCAGAAACATCCAATGAAGCCAGTTGATTCTGGTAACAACGCAGGTACACAAGTGCCGTATTTGTTGAAACATCAAGACTCGTGAGTAGATTGTTGTAGCAGAATAATTTGGTGAGCGAAGTAAGCCCTGAAACATTCAGGCTTGTGATTGTATTATCGGCACAATATAATTCAGTAAGGCTCGTAAACGCTTCAATCCCTGTCATATCAGCAATACTTCCACCAGTTACATTTATTTCTCCTGAATAAGCTGCTGCTTCGGTACATTGTATTTCGCCATCGCCGTTGGTATTGATACCTGCATTTGCAAGCAAAGCCGCTCTAAAGTTGGCATCGGGAATATATACGCCACACGCACCTCGGGTAATGATATACTGACTAAAGCCGGTTATGCCATTAAATGTAGCTTGCTTTGTAGTTGCATTTACCGTTGAAGCTGAAGCAACATACACCCAGGTTGAATCGTCGGCCATGCTGCCACGTTTGTAGAGCTTTATTTTGGTTGGAACGCTTTGGTCGTCGGCTGTGAAACCTTCGCTGATTGTAAACGTTAGGTTTGCAGTAAGCGTACCAGTTCCATATTTATGAACCGCCCAGTATTGTCTGTCGAAAACTGCATTAAGCCCTGTGGGGTTAATGTTCGGGAAGCTGTCTATGCGTGCCACAACAATAGAATCCAGGCCAGTTTTGGCAGTAAAGTTCATGGCAAGCCCGGTAGTTGTAAAGGTATTTGTGCCGGTAGCAGTTACCACTTGTGTATTGCTGTTACCCATGCCAAAGGGGATGGTGGAAACCAACCAAAAAGGGTTAGGATTTGGCTCAACCACATAAATATCATCCTGTGGAATACCGCTACTTCCATCCGCAAGTATTCCATTATTTATTCC
This sequence comes from uncultured Bacteroidales bacterium, assembly GCA_903830915.1. Lineage (GTDB taxonomy): Bacteria > Bacteroidota > Bacteroidia > Bacteroidales > Paludibacteraceae > Paludibacter. The sequence goes on along the minus strand of CAIKVR010000333.1, from coordinate 10,634 downwards.
CATTTTGTCGCTTACGGTTCCATCACTACCTTCGTCCATCTGCCAGTAGGATACAAGCCCCGGTTCCATTCCTGTAAGCGGGAAGTGCATGTTTTCGCGTACCTGACTCTGGCTAAGCACTGTATTCCACAAGCTGATTTCATCAAATTTGCCCAAGAAATTTTGTCTACTTCCAGCTTTATTACCGGAGCCAATGATTAAAGGACCACTATTAGCGATAACAGTTTTGGGAGTTCCTGTAAGCGGATATTCCACACCGTTTACATAAATATGCCGTGTTCCATTATCGTTTACAGCAGCTATATGATTCCACTTACCCGCAGTAAGAATATTGTCGGCGGTTACCATATCGTCAAAAATCAGCCCCAAATTATTCCCTGTTTTTGTCCTTTCTAAGTAATAACCACTAACAGGAAATATCCCTTTCCTTATAAGCATTCTATCACCGGTGAAAGTCGGCCCTGAATCAGGATTTATCCAGGCTTCTATGCTATAATTATTGGTCAAATCCAGGGTGTTGTTGTCCGGTATCCGTATCAATTGCCAGTTATTCGGCACTTTCATGCAAGTTCCGCCCATAGGTGTATTGGTAGTTGTGAAATTTACCACATTGCCATAGATAGTGTCGTTGGCATCAATCAAATAAGCACGCAGATAGTACGTTGTGTTATGGCTAAAACTGTTAATGCTTGCCGAATAATCGGCTGAAGTAGTTGTTGCACCGAGGTTTACTTTGGCATCGGCAAGGGTAGGTGTGCCGGTGGTATTCCAGCAAAAACCATGTGCCGTAATAGGCAATGCTCCTATGTGGTTAATGCTTCCGGTGGCGGTTGCCGTGTTGTTGGCAATATTGCTTACGGTGGCAGTTGAAATCTGGGTATTAGGATAATCAAAATACGGATAGCCGTTGTTTACGCTGCCCGAAATTTTCCAAACCGTGCTAAAATTCCAGCCTTCGTAAGTTGCCTGGGTTTTCATTTCGGCAGTGGTTTTCCCTTGCAGGTGATTGTATGCCGGTTGACCATTATGTCCAACACCTACTGCTTGTCCGGAGGCTTCAATATCATAGTAGCTACTATCCAACGTATATACATTGCCCAAAGACGACCTCTCGCCACAAAATCCACCAATATTGTAGCCGGTTCCGCTGACAGGGCCTGCAGAATAGCATTGGTTTATATAGCCGCCATAAGTATAGCCAACAAAACCACCAACATCAGTCTGACCACTAACAGCTACTGCGGCAAAACAATGAGAGGTACTATTATTAGTTTCTTGAGGTCCGGAAATGTATCCAAACATTCCGCCAACTCCAGATGCACCTTGATCTGAAGAATTGGTAGCTGTAACACTTCCGCCAATAACACTGCAATGGCTAATGTTAAAACCGTTTGCATAGCCAACAAGTCCTCCAACAGTCGAATGTCCTGTTATATTCACATTGGTTAAACTAAGACTATCAATGGTTGATTTTTCGTAAGAATTTCTCCAATAAACTTGACCAAAAAACCCAACATACTGTGACCCGGGGCGATTGATATAAAGGCTGTCAATACTATTCCCCTTGCCATGATAATGTCCTCTGAAATAGCGAGAAATTCCTAAAGGAACAAACCCCTGTCCGCCATCCCAGTTGCGGGTTTCGGCAGCATTTATATTGGCAGTTTGTATATAGGTATAACCCTGATCCCATAAGCCGGGAGTGGTTGAAAGGTAGTACAGATTATTCAGATTGGCAATTCGATAGGGGTCGCCAGCGGTGCCGCTTCCGGCAGGAGCTATGGCTATAGGATTTACATGAAATGCCCCCGATACCGCAGTGGTTTGAGCCGGACTACAATCTCCGTTTACTACACAATAATAGTAAAGTGTTCCCACTTTCGTTGCCTGAGGTGTATAACTATTGGTTTGTGCGCCATTGTTGGCTCCGAGTGAAGTTCCACCGCTGTTGCTTGCCGTGGCATTTTTATACCATTGGTATGTTACATTTGTACCTGTAGCTGTAACGGTAATTGGTGTAAACGTTCCATTTAAGGTTTGCGTCTGACCTGCTGTGGATTGGCTGCTAATAGCAGCTAAAGGAATTATCATTACGATTCCCGGTATTGGATTTACCGCAGGACTTGCCCAGGGTGTGTCGTAAGTAATTGCCTGAAGATATGGGTAGGAAATATTCGCACAATTTTCAATTTTCCATACGCCGCTACCTGCTGTAAAATTCCAAGCGGAAGGTGATGTGGTAAAAGGACTTTGTGTTTTCATTTGTGCGGTAGTTAAGCCAGTGCCACCGCCAGAAGAAGTAGATTTTCCACTTGTTTCAGTATCCCAGAAGCAGTTGTTTACCTCACCATCGCCCTCATTAGAACCAATTAAGCCTCCAACATTAGTACCGCTGCCACTAACACTACCTGTTGAATAACAGTTATTTGCAGGAACGACATTTAATCCATTCAAACCGCCTACATAATTATTGCCACTAACATTGCCAGTTGCGTAACAGTTGCTTATCTCAACGCCTTCATGTGAACCAATTAAACCTCCAACATAATTACTACTACCGCTTCCGGTAACATTACCAGTTGCATAACAATTGCTGATAGTGCCACCATTCACTGCAACTAAGCCTCCAACACCTGCGCCACTACAGGTAATATTTCCGGTTGCATAACAATTGCTGATAAGGGAGTTGGTACTACCATGTTGGCTAACTAAACCACCTACAGTATTATTTCCATTTACATTACCAGTTGAATGACTATTACTTAATGTACCGCCGTTTTTATATGCAACTAAGCCAGCAACCCTGCTATTTCCATTAACATTGGCTTTTGAATAACAATTGTCTATGGTGCTGATCTGAAATTCTCCAACTAAACCACCGACCCAATCAACACCACTAACACTACCCGTAGAATAGCAATTGCTGATAGAGGTGCCCCCACCATTTAAGGTACCTACTAAACCACCAACATAATTGCCTCCGGTAATATTCACATTGATTAAACCTACGTTTTTAATTTCACTTCCACTACCCGTTATATACCCAAATAAACCAACATAATCCGTTGAACTTCGGCTGATATACAAATTTGTAATTGTATGGTTTTGTCCATCGTACATGCCTGTAAAATTTGTACCATTGTTTCCAATTGGAGAAAAACCTGCACCTGAATTTAGTGTGTTGGTGGATGTTGCATCAATATCGGCTGTTTGAATAAAGTATTTACCTGTATTCCAAATAGAAATTGTTTCAGAAAGTTCTAATAGGTCACCAAGATTTGCTATTTTATAGGGGTCGCCTGATGTGCCTGTACCGCCGGAGTAAGTGCCGGTATATGGATTTACAATAAATGCTCCGGATATGGCACTGGTTTGTGCTGTGCCACACGACCCGTTTACAACACAATAGTAATATAGCGTTCCTACTGTTGTTGATTGTGGAGTATAACTGTAGGTTTGTGCTCCATTGGCCGAACCAAGCGAAGTGCCTCCGCTATTGACTGCATTTGCATTTTTAAACCATTGATAGGTTAGATTTGTGCCTGTTGCTGTAACTGTAATCGGATTAAAAGTTCGATTTAATATTTTTGTTTGAGTTGCTGTTGACTGGCTGTTGATGGCATTATTATTACAGGGTGTAACGGTTGTATAGGAATAATGATTGGCACCAGTACCGGTAACGCTGGTTTTATCGGCCCGTACACGGTAATAATACGTTGTGCCGTTTGTTAAACCCGTTACAACTTGTGATAAATTGCTGCCGCAATCTAAGTTATTGTAACCCGAAACCAATGAAGTAAATGTATTGTTTGTTGATACATCTAATTTGTAACTTGTAACCGTTCCTATGGCAGGTGCTGTCCAGTTGGCAGTAAAATCTGTAGTAGGTCTGAATATATCTGCTCCGGATACCGGCACTACCATAGCATAACTTTCGTCCCAGCATTCGGTATAGAGCATATATGTCAGGGTTCCATTGCTGCCCCCTACAACATCAGTTAGAGTACTACCCGAACCATTATTGAACTGCCAGTAATTTACCAATCCGGTTTCGGCACCTGTAAGTGTATTGCACATATCGCTCCTAATCTGAGCTTCGGTTCTTGCCGCATTAAAAAGCCGGACTTCATCAATACTACCAACGAAAATCCTTGTAGGATATGCGGGGCTGTTTCCAATATAAAGCCGTGAATTTGTTATGCCTATAGAGCCTGTAATAGATTGTTGTCCTGCAAGTACGCCATTTACATAAACAGACATGGTTGCTCCATCATAAACACCGACTACATAATTCCATCGTCCGGTTGACATGATAGAACCGGAAAGGACTTCGTGAAATGCTCCCCCAATACCTATAACAAAGTTTAACATACCGTTATTGCCACAACGAAGCGCGTATCCGGTGCCGTTTCCGTCATCCTTGCCTACAATTGTTCCTTCCCAGGAATTGGCTTTCCATGTATCGGCGTTAATCCATGCCTCAATGGTTATAGCCTGCGTGATATTGAGGCTGGCGGCATTTCCGCAATCCACTAAATCAGCTGTTCCGTCGAAATGCAAGGCCGTACCTACCGTATTGGGAAGATGTTCGTAACAAACCATATATTGCCCGTCGAAACTTGTTAATCCATTAAATGTAACTGTATTATTTACAGCATCTGCACTGGCAGCCGTTGCCACAAGCGTCCATGTGCCATCCCCATTACCACTCCTTTTATAAAGCTTTAAACTTGTAAAGCGTGCTGCTTGTCCACTTGTAATATCCTCGCTAACCGTGAAAGTAGCGTTCGTTGTAAAAGTGCCTGTTCCAAAACGGTTTATTACCCAGTATTGCGAATTGAACGCGGTGATAGCTCCTGTAGGGCTTACATTTGCTAAAGTATCAATCCTGCTTGCCACTATGGTGTCGGTACTGCTTTTGGCAGTGAAATTCAGAGACAAACCGGTTCCGGTAAATGTATTTGTTCCGGTAGTGGTTACTCGCTGAGTATTTACAGCTCCGGCTGCAAAAGGAATGGTGGAAGCTATCCAGTTGGCGTTTGTCATATTGTTGAGCGTACCGGTGGCTGTTCCTTTCGAGTCGGTCAGTATAGTGCCGGTAGCATCGTTAAACTTCCAGTAATTTAAGAGATTTGCATTGGCAGTGGGGGATGTGCGATACATGTCTTCGCGTATATCGCTAACTGAGCGGGCATAATTCCATACACTCACTTCGTCCATCTTTCCGTTAAATGCTTCCGCTCCGGAGCTAAATAAAAAAGCACCCGAAGGAGCAGTTAGACCTACGGCAGCACCACTTTTCAGGAGTTTGCCGTTCAGGTACAGCTTCATGGTTGTGCCGTCGTACGTACCGGCTACATGCATCCATGTTCCGGTGGAGAGCACATTGTTAACCCTAAGACTGACAATACTACCAGCAGAATTTTTAATGTAGAAATGCAATTCATTAGTTCCTCCGGAACCGCTTCCATCGTAGCGCAATACTGCCACTTCGGGGTTAATGGTTACATACCGCTGAATCGCTCCAGCTGGCAATGTGTTGTGATACACCCATGCTTCGATGGTGATTGCCGTGAGGGCTGTACTTATTCCCGATGTACCGGAAACATTATCATTTACGCCGTCAAAACTGAGGGCTTTACGTGGCGATTCCGTTATCGCCTGTAACTGAATGCTGATGGCTAATACCATGAGCAACACGCTGATTTTTGTTAGTTTTGTTTTCATGATGAATTTTGATTTTATTAGTATTTTATTAATTTACAAGTTTTTAATTGTGAAGTGTTATCTGCTTTTATCAAATACATAGCATTTTTTAAATTCGATACATCTAGTTGTGTATGACCTTTGTTTTGAATCGTTTTTTCAATAATCAAATTTCCAACAAGGTCGAATACCTTTACTGATAGAGGTTTTATAGAAATTTCAACATCAATATTCAACAAGCCGTTTGTAGGATTTGGATAAATGGAGATTGAATTTTGTTCGCTAATATTTTCAAATCCTGCATGGTTAGTGCTACAGGTAATTTCGTAATTGGGATAGAGAAACCGGGTGTGTATGCCATCGGTAATTTTGGCACAGACATAATATTTTGTACCGTCCGATAAACCGTTCACTGTCCAGTTTAAAGTTGATTGAGTCAGTGTTGTTCCTGTTGCCGACCAATTTTGTGTGCCAATGGTTGCAACATTATTGTTGTTGTATGGATTCCTGTCCATGTCAATATAAAAAGTAACGACACAGGGATTTGCGTTACTGCGGTAATTGTAATTCAGTTGTAAAACTTCGTTTGCAGCCACCGTTAGTGCAGTGGTTAGCAGTTCAGCGCTGTTTCTAAAAATCGAAGCAGTAATTATGTTTGGCCAAACAGCATTTGTCCATGTTAATGACTGCCTCACACCAGTACCTCCTAAAAGTGAATTGTTGTTGAAGCCTGCCATTACAGCATCGCCACCCGCAACCGGAATATTCGCACTTTTGCGGTTTCCCATGCCCATAGCACTGTAGCTGAAACCGGTATTTTCTCCGGCATTTTCAACGGTATTGAACCATGTTCTTTCAGTTGTATTCATTGTAGCTTGACCATTTGTAACCGGAGTTGCCAAATTAATTGTTCCGTGGTACGCCAGTATGATATTTAAGTGGTCGGAAAAATCGTAATTAGCAAGAATAATGTTGTAGGTATATCCGCTTTCATTGTGATAACCACCCGGCAACGAAGTCCAAAGACGGTTGTAGGCACCGTTTATATATTGTCCTGTTGGAAATTTGATATTTTGATAGTAATTATCAACAAAAAGGATATTTTCATGCACTTTTACAGGCGTATCAAGTGTGTGCGTTCCCATTAAAGGTTGTGGATCAGCTTCGGTGAGCGGATGTGGATCGAGTGCGGTAACCTGTTCCACCTCTATACCTTGTAATCCAAGAAGTCGGGCAATTTCAAATATCATTCCACCACCACGACTGTGCCCAATTAAATGAATGGGTAATTCGGACAATGCCGGTTGTGAGTTTTGAGGTTGATAAATTTTTGGAGCTACCACTGCCGCAACCGATTGAGCAGTTGTAAATGTTGTAAGATGATTGGAGACAGCTGTCCAGTTTACAAGAATAACAATTTCGCCCGCATTTGCTGATGCCATATCAAAATTCCAGTTACTACAAGTAGCCGTTAAATTAGCGGAAGAACCGCTTACCGTTATTGTTCCAATATGTCCCACACCACCTGAGCGAGCAATAATCGCATCAGCCATTTTGTCTATCCATGCCGGTTGACTTCCATCGGGATTCCAGCCATGTACTATAATTGTAACTCCTGCGCCCGGCTTGCTCAGTCCTTGCGAAAAAGCAGGAAGCAGTGTAAAAACAAGTAGTAAGGTAATGAGTAGATGTGTTTTCATGATAAGTTTTATTAATTTATATAACATACTGCTGCTTAAAGTCCACTTTAGTCTGCCCCAAGCCCGACCTCACCCCAACCCTCTCCAACCTCTTCCGTCCTTCGGACACCTTCTCCAAAAGGAGAAGTAAAAAGGAACATAGAGTTTTTGAGAGGGAGAAGTTAGTTTTGATTTGCTGCATTTCGATTTTATAATTTCAATTTTCTTTTCTTTATTCTTTTTTCTTTTATAACATACTGCGTCTTAACATCCCCTTCAGGGGCTTGGGGCAGAACATTCTGCGTCTTAAGCCCCCGCAATTTATCCCGATTCTTTTATCGGGAGGGGGTTGGGGGCCGCATTAATTTTCCTTATGTGTTTATCAAAGTCTTTTTTTGTAGAGTTTTTTAGCATTACATCCATGCAATAAGTCTGTATGATGGTTTCGTACCTGCAAATTTCGAGTGATGGAGTAAGTACGATAATCTTGATTTCGGGATGAAGTTTTATGAATTCCAGCAGTTTTTTTGAACATTGTGTTTCGATACATTCAAATCCGATGAAAACAATGTCGGTGCTGTTTGTTTTAAGGAATTGTAGAAAGTCGGAATTATTATCCGTATCGAAAACAACCCGAAAGTCAGGTGTCTGATTTAGAAGCACTTTTAGTCCTTCACGATAGAGTTTGTTTTGTTCAACGATGGCTAAGTTCATCTCTTTTTTGGATTGAAAAAGAATTTGAACAAATGTACGGTTGGGAAAAATGTAATTTAATAGGGAAAACTTGTATTTTGACTAAGGGAAAACCCCTAAATGTAGAAAACAAAAAAACCTTAAAGATTAAGCTTATATATGCTTACCTTTAAGGTATTATTTTAGAAAGTGGTTGCTTGAGATTTGATTACGAAAAAACCATTATATTGGAATACTCAACTACTGAATGATTTTTGCGGGGGATATTATTCAATACTGATTAAATTGGTTTTTACTGCCCATATAATGAGTTCGGCAGTATTGCGGACATTGGTTTTTAGAAAGATATTGGTGCGATGCACTTCCACGGTTTTAGGACTGATAAACAATTTGTCGGCAATTTCCTGTGTGGTGAGTCCTTTGCAAACCAAGTCCAACACATCCATTTCGCGGGCTGTGAGTTGATTGATTTGATTTGCATGAATGGATTGAAATGCCAGTTTTTGTAGAATTTCAGTACTGAAATAATTTCCACCCTTCGACACTTCTTCAATGGCTTTTTTGAGTTCGGGCTTGTTCGCATTTTTCAGTACAAAGCCCCGCACACCAGCATTTATCATTTGGGTATAATGTACCGTATCCGAAAACATGGATAAAGCAATGATACAAAGTGAAGGTGAAAGTTGCAATGCTTTTTTGGTAGTTTCTACCCCGTCAATGCTTGGCATATTAATGTCCATCAGCACAATATCAGGGGTTGAACTTTGCAGATAATCCAGAAATAAATAACCATCGGAAGTGTCAAATATCACTTCGAAACCTTCAATTTGGGACAAAACCGCCTTTATGCCCTCCCGAAACAAATCGTGGTCATCAACCAACGCAATTTTAATTTGTTTCATGCTTGTGCAGTTTCTTTGTAAGGTATTGCTATGGTGGCTTTCATACCGCCGTTTTCGCCATTTGAGAAAGTGATAGTTCCACCTAATGATTGAATCCGGTTTTGTATATTTTCAATTCCCATTCCTTTACTGTCCTTCCGTGTTTGAAGTTTTGAAAAACCACTTCCATCATCTTCGTATTTTATCTGTATAATATCTCCTTTTTGCTTAAAACTGATTTCAATCTTATTGCAGTTGGCATGTTTTATCGTGTTGTTTATCAACTCGGTAATGGTTCGGTAAACAGTCAGTTCGTGTTTTAACTCAAAGCGATTGAAAGGATTTATATGAAGTTCTATTTTTATTCTTTCGCTGTTGTTTAGTTCGTCAATAAAGGTTTTTATGGCAGCAGTTAGTCCATAGTTTTCCAAAATGTGCGGACTGATATTGTGCGAAATCCTCGACACATCGGCAATTGCACCATTTATAATACCTTTTAGTTTGGTTTCAATATCGGTTTTTTCAGTGCCTGTTGGCGCATCAATATAGGCTTCAAAAAACAGATTTACGGCAGATAAAACGGGACCCAAGCCATCATGCAAATCACTTGCAATGCGTTTGCGTTCCTTTTCCTCGGTCAAAATCACCGCTTCCAAAAGTTGATCTTGTAGTTCCTTTTTCTCTTTCATTTCTTTTCCCAATGCTGTATTTGCATTTCGCAAGTCGGCAGCTTGTGCTTGCAAATTGTTGACATTGGTACGATTGGTGGAGATAAACAAATCAAGAATATAATAAATGACTGAACTGATTAATAAAAAATGCAGGATACGGACTGTAACACAGGGATAATGACAGTTTTCGAAATTGTACTTCAGCGGAATAAATGTTAGTTCTGTCATCATCAGAATTCCCACCACCAAAATGGATACAAAAGCTGAAATATAGACAATCAAAGATTGCTTGTTATGCGAAATAAACAAGGAATAAATAATGGCCATAACAAACCACAAACTCGCCAAATCGAGCAAACCCAGCAGTAAATTAAACCAGGCAGTGCAAAACATCAGTCCTATAAATAACCATATTTTAGTTCTAAATTCAATCTTCTTTCTGAAAATGGCAAGTAGTATGGCTATAAGAGAAAAGCAAGGTGGAATTAGGCGTATTATCTGGAACTCGCTCTCTTTCAGGGCAAAATAGATAATAATATTGAGTGGCAAGGAAAAAATAGCGACAAGAAGGATGCTTCTATTTGATATAATATCATTTAAATCGTTTTTCATGGCTCAATTAAATATTACATGACCTAAAATAATTGCTACAAAAATACAAAAAAAAACGGCAAGTACTTAAGTCATTATCAATTTGTCTTTCTTAAGTTTGTCTTGTAAAGCTTTTTTTGTTTTTTGGAAATTGTATTTTTCAAAAGTCGTATTCAATCGGTTGAAATGCTTAGTCTTCTTTTTCTTTTTTTTGTAGGCTTGCAGGTAACGACCGAGGCTATGGGCATTTGGCGGTTTGCGGGAGCATTCGCTGTCGTGGAACGACAAAGTGAATGCGGGAGCAAAACTGCCGGAATGCACGTCAGCCAGCCAATGTCCCATAGGCGTGTGGTGCGCCCTGCATGAGCAGGCGCACCCGCTGCAAAGCAATTGAAAAATTGCAAATATACAAT
>CAIKVR010000332.1 GCA_903830915.1 uncultured Bacteroidales bacterium | reverse complement strand
GTACCAACAGTTCCTTGAACTTCTAATGTGTAGTCACTAGTCGTTGGTGAAAATGTCGCTAAAGTTACCGCACTCCCACTAAAACTTTGTAAAGGAGGTAAGTAAGGTAAAACTATTGCATTTGTATTAAATGCAAAAAGCGATAAGCAAAAAACAAGAAGCAGCCTAAAAAATTGTAAGTTCTTTTTCATGATAAATAATTTATTGATTATAATTTGTTGTTTTTGAACTATGATATTGATGGTTAATTATTTTATTTTAGAACATGATTTTAAGCTACAAAAATATAGCATATAAAAATTTATTTGGGTGAAAAAAAAGTCAATAAAGTAGACGATTCGTTGGTTTAAAAAAAACACTCACAAATAAAAACTTTTTAGATTCCTTTTTTTATTCTAAACCCTGTATCTTTATTTTAGCATTTGCAAGAGTTATTATCATCGTGTTTTCATTCTTGATATAGAGAAAAATCTTATCAGCGCCTATGCTTGTAAACTGAATCTGCAATTATTCATCATTACATTTTATTCGGGAATCCTACATTTTTACAAATTTTGAATTTGTACCCTCCGATGTTTTGAGTAAATAATAACCCGATGGTAATTTACTTATATCTATTGAGTTTTCTGTCAATATTCTACTCACTACCAATTCTCCGCACATGTTGTAAATATCAACTTTTGTATTGGATGAAAGACTCTGTGAAAAATAAATTCTATTCTTTACTGGGTTCGGATATAGCGATAAATGTTGAATTTGTGTTTCATCAACAGCTTGTATTACATCCGGATTTATTATAATATAACCAGCAGTTTCATTTGCAGAGGCAGTATATCCCATGGAGACTTCACGTTGTTTGAAAACACGGGCTTCGGTAGTCAGCACCGACCGGCAACGTAATGTAGCAGTAACCGAATCGTCATTGCAGGTTTGCATTTGTGTCAGAAAAATCGGATTTGTTATTGTTTCTCCAAAACTGATTTTTGCATATTGCGTTACAGCATTTCCTACCGCATTGTCAGCCGTTCGTCCGACAATAATTTTGTTCCCATTCACCGAGCCAATACCGGGTTTTACAGCCATATAAGAGAAAATTTCTGCGACTAATGGAGTAGTTATTTTTGATTCTTTTTGAAGCTTTACCTCAAAACCTGTTTTAGTCACATTTTTGACTCGCAACGTAGTTGGAATTGTATTATTTGTACTTGCAGTAGTAGCCATCACTACCGGTACAGAATCAAAAGCACTGGAAAAATTCACTGTTTTCCATGTCGATGTGACAGTTGTCTTTGATACAACGGCTTTTAAACCACTAAAATCATAAGTTCCGGGCTTAATAATAAAATAGGGAACAGATTCTTCGGCTGTCAATGAACTGACATTTTGATATGCCCAAGGGAGTAAATCAAAAGTCATCATTCTGTTACTTAAAACTTTGACCTTTGATGATAGTAATACACCAGTATTATTATTGGTGGGAGCTCCCACCAAAACTGCCGGAACAGTAGAATAATTATTTTTAAATCCAATGGTATTCCAGTCCACATTTGAATAGCTGAATTTACCATACTGTATATCACCCCCTGAGGTAACATTAAAAGACTGTTCATTCGAGATTTGCTCAGCTCCGCTATTTAAAATTACCCTGGTTCGATAAATGAATTTTCCGGTTTGTGTATAGTCGTGTATATCGGTATAAGTCATGGTCGATGTTTGGTTGGAGCGGTAAACTTCGGCATACGTTCCTCCATCGGGTTTTTTATCAACAACAACTTCGCTTCCAAACTCCTGATCGCTGTTTGTCCAGGTTAGATTTAGTTTTGTATTGTCGCTGCTGGGAGTAAGGGTGAGTGTTGGCTTCAAACTGTAGAATTTATATGTTGGAATTACCTCATTTACCCTGTTAAACGCCATGGGTGCTTTTCTGTCTCTATAATTTTCACCAGCGGGAGTTACCCACCCATCATCAGCTATCATCATGCGCATGGAACCTACCCAATTATAAATGGAATATCGTTCCACAAAATGTGCCGTATCCATTACATTCAGAATGGCCTTGAGTTCGGTCAGCTGTTTTGTCAACCCATCACCGTAGACTGTAGGCCAGGTTTCGGTTGTCCAGGTTGCTCCGTTGTTCCACTCTTTAATCCAGATTGGACGACCTGTTTTATCGTGAATGGCTTTTAAGGCACTATACCATTGCGATGCTGTATATCCGCCCCAGTAAGCGTGAATTACCACATAATCAACACGATAGTTATGCGCTTTTATACTGTCCATAAACGGATATAGCCATGCTGAAAAATCGGTACAAGCAGGACTGCCTATTCGCAATCCGGTTTTTTGAAAATCAGGCCATTGAGCTATTGCCTGAGCTACTGAAACATTTGATTGTTCGGTATGATCGGGTTCGTTGAAACTCATTACATGGGTGACATAATTCAAACCGCTGATTTGTGTCCAGGAAGGCCAGTATTGTTGTGACCGTATTGGAACATATTCCTCATTTGCCCGCGAAGAATTATCTGAACTCCATGTATAAAACCAGGTGGCATTCATCTTGTTTGAGTTGGTAATGGCATCTGCACTAGACATCCAACCCGTTTGACACCAGCCTTTTTTCGATACCCACTCCCAAGGAAAAACACGGATAAAGGATGTTGTTCTGTCCAGATAGGTCGACATGGTTGATACTTCCAAATCGGCATTATCAGCAATGAAAACACGACTGTAACCTGAGCCGTCAGCTTCGTTTGCTAACGTGGCCATATAACCACGTTTAAGTTTAAAGGAACGTGCCCGATTATCAAAAGCCCCCAACGAGTTATTAAAGACAAATTGTGATAACTTTAAGGTATCACCTGTGAAATTCTGTCCGCTGTAAAGCTTAAGTGGCTGAAAAGAGGACGACTGAGGAATAACAACTGCACCATGTCTGTAAATAGAAACACGAACATTAGTTTTATAAATAGCCTGAACACCGTTCACATAAATATTGGGTAATACGGAATCTATGATTGCCTGCGGACGTATATTATCAAAGAAAACCCACGAATCTACAGAATTCAAATCAATGATTGAGTTTGTAAGCGGAGTAAAAGAGGCAGTAACATGTAAATCTGTTTTGCCTGAAATTATCATTTCCTTGTCAACAATCGAAACGGTATTAGCCACCGTTCCTGACACATTTACCACTGATCTTCCCTGCGAAAAGGAATTTGACACAATGAAGGTAAGTAGGATGATACTTAATATTGAATTTTTCATTAGAATAAACTTATAGGGTTGGATAAATTTTGTCATTTAACAACTTTATGTGTCGAGGACAGACCATTAACAGATATTTTTACCAAATAAACACCGGTTGGCAAGTCGATGTCAATTACCTTGTGATTAATCCCTTGTCCGTAATTCAATTTTTGAGAAAACAATACCTGACCGTGAATATTGCTCACAATGAAATCAACAAAAGATGAATTTATCAATTCAAAATCAATCGAAATTTTGTTGCCAGATACATAAGATTTAAACGAACTATTCATTTCGATTTCATTTAAAACTGATGGTTTTGTTTCAGTTAAAACCAGATTATCAATAAAAAAATTAAAGTTGGTGGCAGTTGTATTCTTTGCATAAACAATATAAACAGTCGAAGCAGGTGCAACAAAAGTCATGGAAGTACTTTGCGCTGGTTGCGTTGCCAGATTACTGGTTGCTGCAACAGTGGTTGTGTAAAGTCCGCCTATAGCAGCAGCTTTATCAACGTTGGCAGTTGTTGCAGCATAAATATTTACCAATGCAGTAGCACTTGCACTTTGCACTTTATATTGCAGATCGAGCCGATAAGTCGCTCCTTTTGACAGCGAAAATATTTTCTGACTAATTAAATTGTACGACGTACCATCGCCAAGAAAACGCAGATAAAAACATTTCTTCCCGGAGCAAACCCAACCATTTCCACCCTGAACACGTGAAAACCCATACATACCTAACTGAATGGGATCATTAGCAGGAATCCATGTTCCAAGCGGACCTCCATCTACAGGACAATTTTCGAAATTTGGGTCGAACATATAACCTGTATTTAGCATAGATGTTTTTTGTAAAATAAATGCACAATTAGCAAGTGAAGAAACCCTGTCGTTGAACAACGGTCGGTTATCTACAATGGAATCGGAACCTATGCTTTTTGACGCATCCGAAGCTTGAGTAATGTTAACCAATGTATCTATAGTTCCCTGTATAACCCACTCGGAATAAGTAGGATACGTTGCATTGTTAACCACGTTATCAGTAAATTCCAACTGTGTGTTTTGTGCAGCCGTTTTCACTTTACTAAGGTATTTACCTTCATTATTCCGAATATAGTATGTGTTTGGTTTATCCGTAACCGAAACGAATTCAAACAGTTGAGAGTTATCATCCTTCTCTGCATATTTCAATGCAGCGGTTGTATTTCCCGTTTTCTTTCCTATCACTTTTCCACCTGAACGTTGCTGAATATAATATTTGGCACCCACAACTGGCGTGATAAAAGATGTTGAATAGGTAGTTGTTACAGGTATATTTGTTACCACATTGCCACTAGCAAGTGTAATACTTCCAGTCAGTGAATAAAATCCTTTGAATGTCACAATTACCTGAACAGCTCCGGCAGTTGCAGGCAAGACTTTGGGTGAAACGGTTATCCCATCCGGGGCAGTAATTCGAATGCTATCGGCTAACAGAGAACCTGTAATCATCATAGTGTCAGCCCTGTTTGTTGCATTAAATGTAAACGATGAAACGGTAGTGAGAATTTGACGGGTAGCTTCAGCCGTTTTGGTCAAAGCCATATCGTCGATATAAGAAAGGAAAGCACTTGTGGAAGCCGGATTTTTTGAAAAAACCATATAACAACTTGAAGAAGGAGCTACAAAAGTTATTGTTCCGCTTTGTGCTGTTTGAGTAGCAGCAGTTGTAGTCGGAGCTACGGAAGTAAACACATTACTAATCGAATTTGCAGGTAAATCATTGGCTAAAATAGTAGCATAAGCACTCATCGTAGCATCGGAAGTATTCACATTACCTTGTTTGTATTTGAATGTGAATTTATAAGTTGCTCCTTGCGTCAGGTTATTCAGTTTATGGCTAATTTTAGTGTAGGAATTAGCATCATTGTAAAAACGCAATAAAAACGCATTATTTTCTACCGACTGATAACCATTATTGATTATTCGGGAACGGTAATTCAGTGTTGTTGCATCATCGTTTCCAAGCAGTTTATCTGCATTGTTTATCCAAACACCTATTGGAGTTCCTTCCACCACAGCATTTTCAAAACCCGAATCAATCAAGCCGTTTTGCACCATTGAAGTTGCAGGCACTAACTTAAATGCTCCAAGCACATCGGTTGCGGTTTTATCACAATAAAGGAATGAACCATCAGTTATATCGGTTGTAGCCATATAAGCACTCGAATTTACTTTTAACCGAATGTTTGTAAGTGCTGAACCGCTCAAAACCCATTCACAATTTGCCCCACTCGCAACATCTGAATATTCTGTCAACGACAACACATCAATGCTATTTACCAAATAGTTACCGGTTGCATTTTTGATATAATATGTGTCAGTTTTACCCGAAACAGGTATAAACTCAAACTGCTGAGAAGCAGCATTTGTTGCATTAGTTATAACTGATTCATTGAAAGTTGTAGTTCCAAGTACTTTTCCTGATTTAGTGGCGGTTTGTAAAATGTAATATTTAACTCCACTTGTTGGAATAACATTGACAGCCTGCAATGTAAAACAGAAAATCAACAAGAGAATCAGAAACAAGAAAGGTACAATTTTTTTCATACGTAATTATCATTAAAGATTAGACGGGTTATTTGGTTCAAAAATAATATATATAATCGAAACTTAGGTTGAAAAATAAGTCAAACAAGCTGAATATAAAGCCAGAAATGCATTTCCACCTCAAACTAATTATTTTACAATGTATTTGGATCAAAACAATGATTCTAAGTTTCACCTTTCATTCATTTAAATTATTGTTAATTTTCCATATCTGAAGCACAAATAAATACTGATTCACCAATTTACGATAGAATAAACGATTGATATCCTGACAAATAACATAAATATTTCAACCCCTAATATGCATTATTAATATAATTACTATTTTTGACGATGAAATTTTAATTAATTAAGAAAAATAGTTGCAATTAAATCATAATCGTTTGATATTTATTTAATTATGGGGTGTTTCAATATGAAATTTAAATATTATTTTCTGACAATACTGATTGTATTTATCATTTGCCCTCAGATTTATAGTGTTCCTATAAATCCTTATATGTCAGACACGTTACAACCAATCAAGCTTTCGGGAATGAAACTAGTGTTTAATGAAGAATTTAATCGGGATGGAGATTTGAATTCTGAGATTTGGTCTTTCGAAACTGGTTTCAAGCGAAATGAAGAATTGCAATGGTATCAACCTAAAAATGCACTTTGTAGGAATGGTTGTTTGGTTATCGAAGGGAGAAAGGAGCTTTTCAGTAACCCTGATTATAATTATGATAGCAAAAACTGGCGGGAAAATCGTAGGGAGATAAATTACACTTCAGCTAGTGTAAGTACCTTAGAAAAACGATCATGGCTTTTCGGTCGTTTCGAGGTTCGTGCGCGTATTGATACAACAATGGGTTCATGGCCGGCAATTTGGACCTTAGGCATAAATAATGAATGGCCTTCGTGCGGCGAAATAGATATGTTGGAGTTTTACAGACCGGAAGATGTGCCTTCTATTCTTGCAAATGTAGCTTCAGGTACTTCAACCAGATATAAACCGAAATGGAATTCGATTAGGAAAACATTATCTTCACTGATGAAGAATGACAATGAATGGCCTCAAAAGTTTCATGTATGGAGAATGGACTGGAGTAGGGATTCTATAAATCTGTATGTAGATAATGAATTACTGAACACAACATTACTAAGCCAAACAATTAATGCCGACGGAAGTAATCCATTTTTACAACCTCATTATCTGCTTCTTAACCTTGCTTTGGGAGTAAACGGTGGTGATCCGTCACAAAGTCATTTTCCTATCACTTTTGAAGTTGATTATGTGCGGATTTATCAGAGAAATTAATAATTTCTTAAAAGTTTTTTCGCTCTAGAATTCAACTAAAATAACTGTGCTGAAATTAGTAAGTTGTATTAATTCACTCATTAATAACCTCTTCCAGAATAAAAGAATTTATTATTTCATAGATTTCATTCTTCAATTTGAGACTTAATCTTTTTTGATTCCTGATATTCCCTGGGTGTAAGTCCATATTCGGTTTTAAAACAACGGCTGAAATATTTTGGATCATTAAATCCGACAGCAAACGCAACTTCAGAGATGTTTCCAGCATTATTCGACAACATTAATGCAGCATGTTTTAATCTGATATTCCTGATAAACTCGCCCGGTGAAAGCCCTGTCAATGATTTTAGTTTTCGGTGCAGAGTTGATTTTGAAGTAGCCATATCCATCGAGAACTGATCAAAGTCATAATTATAGTCCAAAAGATTATCTTCTACTTTTTTTACAGCTTGTTTTAAAAACTGTTCGTCAATAGAACCATATTCCATCGAAGAAATATTGATTTCGTGATTCTTTTGGAAACTATCAGTTTTTTGTTTTCTTTTGCTGATTAGATTTTTGGCTCGTGCATCAAGCACAGCCAATTCAAACGGTTTGGCAATATATGAATCTGCTCCAGCATTATAACAATCAATCCGATCTTCAGGGGAATTTTTGGCAGTTAACAATAAAATGTTTATATGACTGGTAGTCAAATCATTCTTCATTATTTTACAGAATGTAAGTCCATCCATTTCAGGCATCATTACATCACTTACTACCAAATCGATTTCATTATTTTTAATAATATCAAGTGCTTCGAGTCCATTTTCAGCAGACAAAACGGTATACTTTAATGAAAGATTTTCAACAATCAGATTTTTTAATTCCCGGTTGTCCTCAACAACCAATACGTTATATTTCTTGTTGATTTCAGTATCATCAAGGGGCTCTAAAGTCTGTCCAAACACAATTGAATCAGATATTTCAAGTACATTCATTTTATCAGTCTGCTCGTCTTCCAATAATTCTTCTTCAGAATAAACTCCTTTTGAAACTGGAATTTCAATAGTGAATACTGAACCCTCTTTCAACTGACTTTTCACTTCAATAGTTCCTTTGTGAAGTTGTAGTAAATCACTTGTAAGTGCCAATCCAATGCCATGGCTCTTACTTTGATCGGAAGATTTGCTGATATAAAATCGTTTAAAAATATGTGGCAAATCAGCTTCGGCAATTCCATCACCAGTATCAGAAACCGACAGACGCATAATTGTTCCTGTGTCACGAGGTATAAAACTTATTTTCACTTTCACCAGACCACAGTTAGGAGTATGTTTAAAGGCATTTGATAACAAATTGTAAAGAATTTTATCCAACTTGTCTGCATCAAAGAATGCCATATAGTTTTGATGATCTACATCTATCGAAAAGTCAATTCCTTTCTCGGTAACCAGTGGCTGGAAATTCGAATGACAAATATTCTTAATAAAAGAAACAATGTCATTTTCGGAGATTTTCAACTTCATATTGCCCGTTTCAGTTTTCCGAAAAACCAGAATTTGTTGAATTAATCTCTTTAATCTTATTACATTATCTTTCAATATGTCAAATTGCATTGATTCACCAGTACTTTTTTTCTGAAGATTTTCAATGAGCAACATTATGATAGTTAATGGAGTCAATAACTCATGAGATATATTAGTGAAAAAACGAAGTTTTATCTGTGCTAATTCTTCTGTCTTTTCTTTTTCAATATGCGAGATTTTTAATTCATTTCTTAACCGAATACGGTTTGCTACTATTTTTGCAGAAAAATAACCGGCAGCAATAAGGATAGTCAAATAAATAAGATATGCCCACCAACTACGATATAACGGAGGTAAAATTTCAACATTTAGCGAGGTAATCTGATTGCTCCATGAGCCATTCTCGTCACTTGCTTTTACCTGAAATGTGTACGTGCCACTTGGCATATTGGCGTAATTAACAAACCGCCGGTTATTACTCACATAATTCCAGTTTTTGTCAACTCCCGAAAGTTTATAAGCGTACTGAATTTTGCTGGCAGAGGAATAATCTAATGCTGAAAATTCAATGCTGATGTTGTTTTCTGAGTACTTTAATTTTACACGATTATTATCAGCGGAGTAATGTAGATTATCACTATCATCGAAAATCGATTTATTTTGTACCAAAATGTCTGAAATCGCTACATGTTTAACTGCTCCCGGCGTTTTCGATTGAATGGAAGGGTTAAACATGCAGACACCTTTGTTGCCTCCAAACAAAATCTGCCCTGTTCGTAATTTAATGCGGGCATCCTTAAAGAAAGAACTCACAAGCATACCATCGGCTGTGGAAAAATAGGTAGCAGCTTTATTTTGAGGATTATAACGAATAATCTTTTTAATAGTTGAAATCCACAGTACACCGTTATTATCCTCCAGTATGTCGAGAATTCCTTCGTCAGTTATGCCATACTGCCCACTTATATCAACTGCAGTTTGTTGGTTGGGGTCGTAATGATAAATACAACCTTCTTTTGTGCCAATATAAATATCACCTTTGCGGCTACAACAAATGCTCTGCACATTAAAACTCTCATAATTCCGAATTTTCAAAGCAATATTTTCGGGGTTGTAAGTGCCTTTGCCGGCAATTGCTTTAATCTTAAAAAGACCTTCTTTTTCTGTTCCTGCCCAGATATTGTGTTTCGTATCTTCATTGATTGAATTGACATAATTCACGTCCTGCGAAACAATTTTTAAATTTCCGGCAACGTCCCTTATGTAAAGTCCCATATCAGTGCCAATCCACATATTTTTTTTTGAATCTTCAAATAATGAAGTGATTGAGAACTGATAAGGTGTTTTTGCTCCATTTAGGTTAATTGAATTTACAAAAGATAATTCTCCGGAGCTATTTTCTTTGAATATATTAATAGCTGCCTCACCCTCATTGGTTATCCATACTTCATTCTTTTCTGTTTCAAAATATATTGCACCAATACTTGTTATACTTTTCAAGACTGGATCAGTTGGTCGAATAGTTGTACCGCTTTTTATATCAAAGTGAAAAATCCCTATTCTGTTAATTGCGAGATACAGACTGCCACTATTTGTTTCGCAAAAGCGCGTAACGTACGATTGTATATTCAGTTTGGAAATAATATCGCTTAACGGAAAATTCTGAATAGGAATTTTGTTGAAGTCAAGCTTATATAATCCTTCTCCAACGGAACCTAACCAAATATTACCACGGTGGTCTTTGGATATTTCATGAAATAAACGACTTGAACCTTTTTCTAACAGGTTATTGGTATCAAGTAATCTACACGTACCATCAGCAAGTTTTTCAATAAGATTAATACCTTTAAAAGTCACTATCCATATCAAGCCAAGTTTATCGTCCTGGGTAATACTGTAAACTATTTTATCAATTACATCCTTTGAACCTTTGGCCAGTTGAACCGGATAGATATTCATATTTTGACCGTCAGGTTTCATGTTAAAAACGCCATCGCCCCATGTACAAATCCAGAATAGACCATCTTTATCTTCGAACAACCGGAATGGATTGTTATTATTCCCAACCCATGGTGCACTTTTTATTTTCCCCAATTTCAAATCGATATAGCTTAGCCCATTTCGCCAGTACAAAATCCAGATACGACCAATTTTGTCTTCGTAAATATTAGTTACATTATTGGCTTTTAGTTTAAACCTTGAATCTTTTTCCGTGGAATACCTTTCAAATTCATAGGTATCTGGATTCATTCTGATTAATCCGAACGTCGATGTTGCTATCCAAATAAAACCTTGTTTGTCAAATAAGATGGAGTTAATACGGTCTTTTTTTATAAATTCATTATTCAATGATTTAATAGTATAATTGCGTTTATCAATAATATTAATACCTTCGAAGGTTCCAACCCAAAGTCGCTGTTTTTTGTCTTCAGTAATACATTGAATTTCATTGTTAGTGAGTTTTCCGGGCGTAAATGCACTGGAGCGGAATACTTTGATATCATATCCATCGAAACGACACAGCCCATCTTTAGTTCCAAACCACATATATCCTTCGTTATCGTTGTATGTTCGGATAACTGAATTTGAAGGAAGTTTGTCGTTATAACTGAATTTATCAAAGCTAAATGTGGTTGGAATGGACAAAGCTCTGGAAAAAATAACCACCAGAAACAGAATGATAAACGTGTTTTTTTTCATAATTCTACGATGCGTTAAATAGAATCAAGTACCAAATTTATGGTAATTGGTATTTAAAGTTTTGAGTTTATTTCAGTCGGGTTTTGCTAATTCTGAAATAAATCTCATTTGCAAAAGTAATTATTTCTGTATAATTATGTTTATTCAATATCTCAAACAAAAACATTTAACCTGAAAGCTGGTAAATATTTAATCTAACTAAAAAAACTTAAGCGGCATTAAAATTTTAATGCTCTAATTAATTGACTTTTAGATGATTTTATAGTTATTGTATGATATCTTTTACAAGATGTAAATGTATCATTCCCCGTATTGACTGAGAATCTTTCAGGGCTTAATCCGGTATAAGTATTTATCTAATGATAAATTTTTTTGAGGAGAGTGGCTGATTATTGCAACAGCATGTAAGAAAGTATATTCCTGATTTTAAATTTGATATATTCAATTTTTCATTTTTGCTCAAAACTGGTTGATTCAGTATTTTTGCCCCATTTAAATCAAAAACACTTAAAATCAAATTTGAAGGAATTTGCTGATTAAAAATTACATTTAAAGTATTATTGGAAGTGCTTGTGGAAATATGAAGGAAATCAGATCTTTCATTTACAACTATGGATGTTAGCCATTTCGATTTTAATGCCTGTAACTCTGAACTGGTTATTGGAATTATTGTTCCATGGCGTGGGGTAAAGTCAAAAGAAACAGCATTACTTACAACTGAGAAAATTGTTAAATCCGTACTTGATGTAAACTGATAAGCACCACTGGTGTACATGTCATACATCAAAATCCAGTTATCGGAATTATACATTCTGAAAACGCAACCACCTTCTACCGCATTGGTTGTTGATTGTAAGTATTTATCGTACAATACATAACCACCATTAAGTTTTGTTGAAACAGCTTTTTTAATACCGTTTCCATTTCCTTCTGTTTTGAAAAACAAGTTGTAAATACCATCTTTCAACACAATATCAGCATCAATAGTAGATAATCCTCCATTATCAAACAATACTTTTGGAGAACTTTCCAAACCAATAAACGAGCTGTTGGCATAAGCATAGTATATTTTGTCATAATCCGACGAACCTAAACGCATGGCAAAATAAATCATGTATTTGCCAACCGAAGGGTCGTAAATGGTTTGTGGAGCCCATACTCTATCAGCTGCACTATATTCACTGTAAGTATTCGGTATATTTACAATGCTGGATTGCCAATCAGTTAGATTCGTAGATTTAAGTAATACCATTGCACGGTTTGAACTCCATCCCAAAGCAGAAACCATATCGGTTGCCACCATAAAATAATCATTATTTTCGCCTCTCAGAATATGTGGATCACGTACTCCACCGCTGGAACTAATAGAAGCTGAGGTGATTATAGGGTTGTTTCCATTAACGGCTGAGTAAGTGTAGCCATCATTACTGATGGCGAATCGGATTGCTTCCTGATTACCTGTATTGCCTGTAAAATAAGCAAAAAGATAGGCTGAGAAACCTTCATTTTCGGCAACAAAAATATCTATAACATGTGTTGACACTGATGCTCCTTTAGTCACGGTTGCAGTCATTGTAACTTTTGCATTCCCAGTTCCTATTGCCGGACGACTTAGAATTATTCCTGAGTTGGATAAAACTGTCGGTTTATTTGAACCCCAGCTAATGACTGATCCTTCCTTACCAGATTGTGGAAGTTGAATATTTGATCGTAAATTAGTCAAATTGCCTGAAATTGTGATATTTGTAGCATCGGTTTGCACACATAACAAGTCAGATAATGAAGGTACTACGCCTACATTGAAACTAACCTTTTTACTCACAAAATTCATTGATACTGTGGCTGTTAATAAGACTTTTACCGTATCCGAACCATTTGAAGGTCGGGTAACTAGGCCGGAATTAGTGATAATACTGGTATTTGATGAACTCCATAATATCGTTGCACCATTATAACCAGTTAATGGTAAAGTAATATCTGCAGCAATAGCTTTGGTATTACCTAAAGTCAGATTAGCAACTGCGGAATCTACTTTCTCGGTATAAGTAAGCGTATCGAGTACTGCTAAATTTGTAGTTAAAGTGCTAACCTGAGTGGCTGTCAACGCTTTGTTGTAAATTCTGAAATCGTAAAGCATTGAGTTTAGTAAAATTTGGTCGCTGCCATACGGTGATTTACCAATGTAATTGAAAGCAGTTGCTCCCAATGTGGTTGGTAACAAGGTTATATTTCCTGTTTTTGTTGAAACTCCATCAATGTAAATTGTACCTGTATTTCCGGATTGAGTGTAGGCTACATGTTTCCATGCACCTTTAGTGGCAGCAGTTCCAATTTTAATAGTTTTTTCGGCAGAATAATTTGTTTTTGAAATGGCATACCTGGAATCCTTTGCCGTATAGAAAAGACAACCAGTAGCTGAGGTGCTAATATTGGCTGAATTTGAGAATGTCCAAACAAAATTACCGGCGTTAGTGAGTACAGTTGCCGGATCGATATATAAATACGTTGAAATTGTAAAATTGGTCAATACACTGATTACTTCTCCCAGCTTTGTTCCCATATCTACATACCCCGTAACAGCACCAATTTCAAGTAACCTGAATTTGCCCAATTTTTTTATTCTCGCTCCTCCCATTAATTTAGCTGTATATCCGTTCCCCGTTTCATCTACAATTGAATCAGTAGTTGATTTATTATTGAAGCCATATTGGACTTTTAGGGAGGTGTCCTGTGCTGATGAAAATACAGAGAAAAAACTCAAAAATACAAATATCAAAATCGTTGATTTCAATTCAAAGCATACTGAATAAATTTTGATTGTTACGAAATTTGAGTTTGTCATTTAATGTTTATTTATTTAGTTTTCAATGGAATTTCTAGTTGAAATATTTTTCGGATTTACTCAAATTCAAGCCACAATTGGTTGTTCTGGAAGTTTTACCAGCTTGTGGGCAAACCGCAATCATCCACAAGCATAGCTTTCACCAGTTTTGCATGAAGTATTAAACCGTTAGCCTGTGCTGTTGAATTTCCCAATGCAGTTATTTCTGATTTGTAGTTGATTCCATAAGGCCAAAAATGCTGGGTGTCTCCTTTTAATGTTTCGTTCGTTGCACTTAATAATAGTGCAGAGGCAACACTACCGGTCCATGAACCTGTACTGGTTTTGCCTTGCCAAACCGAAGTAGTTCCTGAACCAAAATAATGTGCAAATTCATGCATTGCAGTTCCAACCCACATGTAAGTGGTATTTGATCCAAATGCAACCTGTCCGTGATAACTTGCTTCGGCAGTAGGAACCCCAGAACTATAAGCAATCCAAATGTTGTGAGAAAATGTAGTGTATCTGTTGTAATAAAAGCAGGCACTATCAACAGCAATCTTAATCAACTTGTATTGTTCCGGGTATGCTAATGAGTCAAATCCCATTGTATAAGTTACATTACCTAATAATGGTTTAACTATCAGCTGATTACCATAGGCAGTTCCCACACAGTTTGTAGCATAAGCCCGTACATAATACGTGGAATTTAATGTCAAATTTGACATCATGGCATAAAATTGCCCTACAACACTTCCACTTGCATATTTACTATTGTTTATTGTCGGATTTTTTGATGTCGACCAACAAATACCCCTTTCAGTCAATGCACAACCACCATTGCTCGAAACTTTGCCAATGCAGGTAGCTTTATTTGTTGTATAATTATAAATAGCTGAAGTAGTTTCAACTGTTGCTAAACTATAGCTCAACGTTTTAAAATTTAATACTTCACCATACGATGTTCCTGAGACATTAGTAGCAAAGGCTCTGAAATAAATTGTTGAGCCTGTAGATAACCCGGTAAGATTAACTATTGAAGTTGCAATAGTGGAATTTGAGATAATTTTATTGTCTACGATTGTCGGATTGATTGTTGTACTCCAGCAAATTCCTTTTTCAAGTATTGAAGTACCACCTATCGATTTGATTGTCAACCCGGATTGAGCAGTGGTGTATGTAACTGCCGAGAATGGCATTGTAGTTACAATTGGTAAATATTTAGAAATACTATCAGTAAAAGTAATGCTGTCAACATTTGAAACTGAAATGGATGATATAGAATTGTCTGCGATATGAATATCTAAAACGCTGTCACTCTTGCTGAATTTCATACTGTCAATAGAATTCACAACGACATTTAACACCGACAAATCATTTTTATAAATGTTCATCGTTTTTTCGGCAAATATTACAATAATGCAAACTATACTTCCAATAATGAGTCCGTATTTCTTCATAACTTGATAAATTTCAACACTTTATATTTAGTTTTCACAAAATATATTCCTTTAGATAAACTATGAACATCAATTTTGCTGCTCGAATTAGCAACATGTAAACTCATTATTTGATTCCCACTTATTGAAAATACTGATATATTTAGTGCTTCGTTTTGATTATTTTTCAGAGAAATATAATCAACGGCAGGATTGGGAAATAATTCAAGTGAATTGTTTTTAGCTACAACAATATCATTTACATCAGAGTAAAAGTTGAACATTAATCTGCGAATAGCTGAAGTAGCAACATTTTCAGTATTACCGGACTGATAGTTTAAAATCATGTCTGTACCGGAGAAAGTAACTTTCTTCAAAGTACTTAATTCGACGCTTTTTTCCGAGCCATCCCATTTTTTTACATCTAAAAAAATGGTTTGGGAAAATAGTTGCAAAGTACTTATTCCAATCAGAAATAGTATGAAAAGTTTACGATAACATTCAATTTTCATAAAAAGAAGAATTTTTATAATACATTACTTAATATAATGGTTTCTATTAACGTATCTTTTAGATGTTTGAAAAAAATATAAATTTAATATCTTTCTTCAATCCAGCAATTACAACCTTAATTATTGAAATTTAAATGGTTTTTTCTCCAAAAAGAAGCGATAGTCTTTTACCATCCCTTTTGTTCTCTTATCGGCACGTGGAAGTATGCGGAAACCTTTCACTTTCACATCTTTGCCCATGTCAATAACCACCTGATGTGGATGATTGGCTTTGTCGCCAATTTTAGTTTGCCAAATGATAGATTCCTGAATATCAAATAACTTGTCAGCTCCATTGGCGGCTTTTACAGTTTCTTCGCTGTCGACAAACACTACTTTCCAGTTGATAGACGAAATTGCTTTACCATCTTCACCAATAATTTCAAATTCGGCTATCGAAGTAGAATTGTCGTTCGCATCTTGAGCGCTAAGTGCTTCGAAGCAGAAGTAACGACCTGTAAACATTTCATCAAGGTTTACAGCTTTCCATCCTGTACCAGCTGGCAAAGTTCCTGCATTAACGGCATTCAATCCATTTAAATTAAGGCTTTTGGCTATTTTCTTTGGTTGAGAATCGTCTTTGCCAATTACATCTAAAATTGGGTGATTAAGCCCTGTAATAGTTGTTGAAGCAGGTTTGTCCAAATCGAACACGATAATTTCGTTGGTTCCTTTTTTCAGGTAGCAGCCCGGAACACAAAGCGTCTGTGTTGGTCCTATTTTCCAAAAACGACCGAGGTTGTGTCCGTTTACCCAAACAAAACCTTTGCCCCATGAACTCATGTTCAGATAAGTATAACCGGTTTCTGTCAGGTTGAAAGTGGCTTTGTACCAGGCCGAACCGTTTGCTTTTTTGCTTGTGAACTTCTGATTTGCCTGAAAGTTATAATCCACCGGGAAATTGTAAACCGACCAGTTTTTAAGATCAGTTTCAGTTTTTCCGTCAGATAGAATGACTTTATCGGTAATACCTTTTCTGTCTATAATTGCTTCACCGTAGTTTACGCGTCCCATTCCTTCTACCAGAATATCCAGACGAGCTTTGTTTTTCAATACAGGAAGTTCAACAGTGTTTTCGCCTCTGCGGCGATCCAGTTTTCCTACGATTTTTCCATCAATAGAAACGATAGCCCAGTCGTGTACATCTTTGATAATCAGTTTTTGTTTGTGATCGCAGGCCGGAATTTGCCTGTGGTACAGAATGGATCCCCAACCCTGATTGTAAAATTCCATAGGTTGTATATTCTCCGTTTGTTTGGCTGCGGGTAAATTGTCATATAAGTTTGCAGTTTGCTTGAATTCTATTGCCGGAATAGTTATCGTTTTCTCCGGATTTGCAGGAATTTCGGGCAATATTTCACCTTCTTGTAAGTAATTTTTCAGCAAATCGCGAATGGCGTAAAACTTATCGGTTGGGTTTCCACCTTCATCAATTGGGGCGTTATAGTCGTACGACGAAGTTGTTGGTGCGTAAGCAGGAGCGTTGGCACCAGCCCATTGTCCAAAGGATGTTCCGCCATGTGCCATATACAAACTGAACGAGATTTTGCGATCCATCATATCTTTCAGGCTGCCGATAAAGCTATTCACATCGCGGGTTTCGTGCGCTCTGCCCCATTGGTCGAACCAACCTGTCCAGTATTCGCCACACATCAACGGCGAAGTAGGATTCACTTCCTTGAACTTGCGGAATTGATCATCGATATTCGAACCGGCTCCAAAGTTCAATGCATTTACAGCACCATCCAGTTTGTATCGTTGGAAATTTGAAGACCAGTCGCAGCGAAGCAGCAGAGCCTTGTCGAAACCAACTTCACGCAGGTTGTCGCGCATTATTTCCATGTATTTTTGGTCGTCGCCCCAGGTTCCGTATTCATTTTCCACCTGAACCATGATAATCGGTCCACCGTTTTGGATTTGAAGCGGAGCCAATTGTTTGCCCACTTCATTGAGGTAAACCTTTACACGTTCCATAAAGAATTCGTCAGAACGACGGCGTACTTTGATGTCTTTCTTTTTGAGCAACCACCAAGGCAGTCCACCCATGTCCCATTCGGCACAAACGTAAGGACCGGGACGAAGAATACAGAACATACCGTTTTTCTGAATCAACCGAACGAATTCAGCCACATCTTTTTCGCCAGTAAAGTCAAATTTGCCTTGTTCCATTTCGTGGTAATTCCAAAACAGGTAGATGCATACCGTATTCATTCCCATGGCTTTGGCCATTTTGATACGGTGCTCCCAATATACTTTCGGGATGCGGCTGTAGTGAATTTCGCCGGCACGGATTATATAAGGTTTGTCATTCAGCAAAAAAACGTTATTGCCGGTTTTAAAATCGCCGGATTGAGCATTTCCATTACCGAAAGGCAATAATAAAAGAGACAAAAACAAAACAAGAAATTTATTCATACCAATAGTTAAACGGAAACTAAAATTCAATTATTTCACGATTCGCAAGTTGTTAACATCTACGATTACCTCATTTTTTTCAATATATCTAACCAATTCCGATCCGGCTAATAAAAATGCACCTACACCAAAATTTGATGTTGAATTTGCATCAACAACCTGTCCTGGAATAGCTTTTTCACCTATAGGTTGAACGTAACCAATTTTTCCGGATGGTTGAAGTGCCACTTTTGAAAGATATTCCCAACCTTTCATAGCTATAGGTGAATATGTTTTTTTATTGAGATATCCATTGTTTATTCCCCAAAGCAAACCGTATGTAAAAAATGCTGTCCCACTGGTTTCAGGGCCCGGGGCATGTTGTGGATCGAGCAAACTACGCGTCCAGTAACCGTCATTTTGTTGAGACTGAAATATAGTTTGAGCCATATCCCTATAATATTTTTCAAAAATGCCACGGTACTTGTAATCTTTAGGGAGATCATTTAAAATCTTGGCCAAACCCGCAAAAACCCATCCGTCACCTCTGGCCCAGAAATCTTTTTTTCCATTTACACTTTTATGTTTAGGATATACATATCTTGCATCCCGATAAAAAAGTTTTGTTTCCGAATCGTACATTATGCTGCTTGCATAAGAGAAGTATTCAAATAATTTATCGAGATAAAGAGGGTTGTTTGTAACTTTATACATTTTATACCAAATGTATTTATAAAATAGTCCAATTAGTTTAATTGGATTTTTTTTATTATCTTTGGGCTATAATATAAATACATATTTATTATGGCAAATGCAAAAGTTATAATCATTAACGAAACTGAGAAGGAGATAAAGT
>CAIKVR010000331.1 GCA_903830915.1 uncultured Bacteroidales bacterium | reverse complement strand
GCTTACTTCAACGACTCACAACGTCAGGCAACGAAAGAAGCCGGCGAAATTGCAGGTCTGAATGTTCGTCGTATTATCAACGAACCTACTGCAGCAGCATTAGCATATGGTTTGGATAAAACCAACAAAGACATGAAAATCGTTGTTTTCGACTGCGGTGGTGGTACGCATGACGTATCGGTACTGGAACTGGGCGATGGTGTATTTGAAGTAAAATCGACCGATGGTGATACTCACCTTGGTGGAGACGACTTTGACCACCGTATTATCGACTGGTTGGTTGCCGAATTCAAAAGCGAAAACAGCGGACTTGATTTGAGCAAAGACCCAATGGCGTTGCAACGGTTGAAAGAAGCTGCTGAAAAAGCGAAGATTGAACTGTCGAATACCACTTCTTCGGAAATCAATTTGCCTTATATTATGCCTGTTGACGGTGTGCCACGTCACTTAGTACGCACCCTAACCCGTGCTAAATTTGAACAACTGATTGATGATTTGATTCAACGTACTATCGAACCTTGTCGTACAGCATTGAAAAATGCCGGTTTGACCATCGGTGATATTGACGAAGTAATCTTAGTAGGTGGTTCAACCCGTATTCCGGCTATTCAGACTGCTGTTGAGAAATTCTTTGGTAAAGCTCCTTCAAAAGGTGTAAATCCTGACGAAGTAGTGGCTGTAGGTGCTGCCATTCAGGGTGGTGTATTGAGCGGTGATGTAAAAGATGTATTGTTACTTGACGTTACACCACTTTCACTTGGTATCGAAACAATGGGCGGTGTAATGACCAAACTGATTGAATCGAACACTACCATACCGACTAAAAAATCGGAAACATTTACCACTGCGGTTGATAATCAGCCTTCTGTAGAAATTCACGTGTTGCAGGGCGAACGTCCAACTGCTGTTCACAACAAATCATTGGGTCGTTTCCACTTAGATGGCATTATGCCTTCACGTCGTGGTGAGCCTCAGGTAGAAGTTACTTTTGATATTGATGCCAACGGTATTTTACATGTTTCGGCTAAAGATAAAGCAACCGGAAAAATACAAAGTATCCGTATTGAGGCTTCTTCAGGCTTGAGTGATGCTGAAATAAAACGTATGAAAGACGAAGCTGCTGCCAATGCTGAAAGCGATGCTAAGGAAAAAGAAAAAATCGACAAAATGAACCATGCTGACAGCCTGATTTTCCAGACTGAAAAACAGTTGAGCGAATTTGGTGATAAACTTCCTGCTGACAAAAAAGGTCCGATAGAAGCTGCTCTTGACAAACTGAAAGAAGCTCACAAAGCTCAGGATATTGAAGGAATTGATGCTGCTACCAACGAACTGAACACCGTATTCCAGGCTGCAAGTCAGGAAATGTACAACGCTCAGAACGCACAGGGCGGAGCTCAACCGGGTGCTGACTTTGGCGGACAACCACAAGGTGGTCACAGCGAAGGTGGTAAACAGGGTGATGTCACTGATGTAGATTTCGAAGAAGTAAAATAGTCGCCATTAGCAACCTATTAACATGAATTGACTAACCTCTGTAAACCAAATGTTTACAGAGGTTTTTATTTTTATTTTAATGCTTATCAATTTGTGTAATTGGTTTTTTAATAGTATATTTGTACCATATTTGTATCGCGCCTTATTTATAAGAGAATGTGCGCACTATAAATGCTTATAAGTTCTTAGTGTGTTTTATTCTGTCTTATTTCCTACGACAATCTAAAATTTGATGCTATGGGTTACAGCAAATTAAAAATCCCAAAAGTCTGCGAGTGCTGCAAGAAACCATTCGAAGCTAAAACTGTCCTAACTCGATTCTGTAGTACCCAGTGTGTAAACAAAGCTGACCGTACAAGAAAGAAGGAAGCTAAAGAGGAGACCAAATTTCAAGCTGAAAAAGCACAGAAAACAGAAGTAATTGCCGACATTCAAAGTCGCCCTTACATTTCCATTCCGGAAGCCACTCTTCTTTTCGGAATTTCAAAAGACACCTTACGCCGCCTGATTAAAAGCGGAAAGATACCCGCTCACAATCTTGGTCAAAGATTGACCAGGATAAGCCGAGTTCACCTCGAATCTCTGTTCGTTCCAATTGCTATGCCCGAACCGATACCTGAACCACCAAAAGAGTATAAGGCCGAAGACTGCTATACAATTGGCGAGGTTCAAAAGAAGTTTGGTATATCAGACAAAACCCTATACTTGGCAATCAAACGGCTGAACATAGACAAAATTCCAATCGGGAAATATGTATATGTCCCTAAAGAACAAATCGACAAAGTTTTCGCACCAACTCAATCTAATTAATCTATGAAACTACTATCAAACACTAAAGCAACGGTTCGCATACGTAAAGCTGAAGACCGTAAAGAATGGTATCTTTATATTGAGAGTTACCCGGTTATTGTGGACGGCAAGGCAACAAGAGTCCGACAGTATTTGAACCGATCAGTTACCACTATCGAATGGGATAAAAAACGAACAGCAAGAACAGATCCTGACGGCAG
>CAIKVR010000330.1 GCA_903830915.1 uncultured Bacteroidales bacterium | reverse complement strand
TACTTGTGCTCCAACATAGAAAAATTGGGCTAAAATACCTTTTAAAAAGTGTGGATATTTCAATAATTTAGAAATATGACCGTGTCCGTCATCTGATTTGTCTTTACTTTTCACAGGATTGTCGGTTTCAGCAGGGAATTTTACCCGCCAAATTAAAAATGCCCAAACCAAAATAATACAACCAATGACCATATAGGGCGGTATAACGCGTAGTATTTCAGTGTGTAAATAGTCTTTGTACGTTCCGGCAGCTTTCATTGTTTCTACCTGTGCAGTAGAGTGTTCCACGCCCGAAAAAATTAGTTGACTTCCAACTAAAGCTCCTGTCATTGCGCCAATTGGATTGAAAGCCTGAGAAAAATTCAACCGTTGTGCTGATGTATCCGGATCGCCCAAAACGGCAATAAAAGAATTTGCGCCTGTTTCCAAAAATGCTAATCCACTTGCAATTACAAATAATGCCATTAAAAATAATTCGAATTTTCCAATCATGGCTGCCGGATAAAAAATAAAAGCTCCTGCTGCAAAAAGCAAAAGTCCGGTAATTAACCCCGTTTTGTAATTGTATTTATCCATTACTAAGGCTGCGGGCAAAGCCATCAAAAAATAGCCCAAATAGAAAGCCGACTGTACCAGTCCTGCCTGAAAGCGACTCAGCTCAAATGATTTCATAAACTGAGGTATCAATATGTCATTCAGGTTATTAGGCAAAGCCCACAAGAAAAACAGTGCGGTTACGAGAATAAACGGAAGTGCATTTTCTCTACTTACAATTTTGTGTTTTGACATGGTTTTTATTATTTGAAGAATTAATTATATGACAATTTATTTTCGACACCTCAGTAGTTTAACTGTGCTGAACTGTGCTGCAAAGATAAAATTTACTTTGGAATTAAAGCTACCGTAAAATTATGTTATTCAACATAAAAGCTATTTGTAAAATAAGGAAAGTTGAAGAACCACTATTCAAAATCGAATTGTAGTTCTTCATCTTCTAACAACTATTTTTTGAACTTAACGCAAAATGCAACTACATTATAATCAGGTAGTTTTGATGGTTTGCTGATTGTTAGGAATTCATTTTCCTGTTTCCACTCAATTTTCTGTTTGCTGCCAAGCAATGAAACAGAAGCAATTTTCTGATTTGAAACTTTTGATTGCAATCCAAGCGACTTCAATTGAATATCTGAAGTTGGCGTTTCCATGCAGAAAACATATACATTTCCATTTTTACTAGTGTAACGTATATCAGTCGGTTGATATTTGCGAACATCTTTAACTCCGCCAAAACTTCCTTTTTCCTGTTTTCCGTTTGTTGAAGGTCCTTCTCCATAGACTTTCCATGGGCGTGAGCCGTAAATGCCTTCGCCATTGTCTTTTGTCCAGTTGCCAATGCCCTCCAAAATTTGTAATACATCAGGTTCTAAATCACCTTCGGGAGTCTGTACTACGTTAATCAACAAATTGCCATTTTTGCTAACAATATCCACCAACATTTGAATTACTTCAGCCGAAGTGCGGTATTTTTGTCCGGTGCGATAAAACCAATCACCAATGGAAGTATCAGTTTGCCACGGAAATTCGCTTATGGAGTCAAGTACACCGCGTTCCACATCCCTTACGAATCTTCCTTTAGATGGTTCTTTACAATTATATATAGCCTCCAGTTTGCCGTTATTTGCAGCCATATTGTCGTTGTAATAATGTGCTATAAGACTCCTTCCAACATTGTTCCCAAAAGGCAAAGCACAGTCGGAGTACAGTAAATCAGGTTTATACATATCTACCACTTCTCTAATGCGGTCAAACCATTCTTTTTGCCAAACAGGATTTTTGGTCATCCAGCCGGTATCAGTAGAATCGGCTTTGGTATGATATAATTCGGCATATTTTGGATCATTGCCATCGTAAGGAACGCCGGCTTTATCACCGGTTTTGTCGGCACTATGAGCGGTTTGAAACCAAGTATAACTGGCTGCCAAATGCTCCGAAATACCAAATCGTAAACCTTCTTTCTGAGCTGCTTGTTGCCAAAGTCCAACCACATCTTTTTTCGGTCCCATTTTTACAGAGTTCCAATCATGTAATTTTGAATTCCACAAAAAGAAATTATCATGGTGCGTTCCCATACTTACAAAATATTTTGCACCGACTTTTTTATACAGTTTCATCAATTCTTCCGGATTCCAGCGTTCAGCTTTCCACATTGGAATAATATCCTTGTAACCGAATTCGGATGGATGACCGTAGTTTTTAAGTTGATAATTGTAGTCACTTTCGGCTTTCTCTATCGGTTTTCGTGTTTTGCGATCAACGTGAAAAGGTCCTTCATACATTTTGCGGGCATACCAGTCTCCCTGACGAGGCACAGCCTGAGGTCCCCAATGTGCCCAAATACCGAATTTTGCATCGCGAAACCATGCAGGATATTCGTATTGTTTTAAAGATTCATCACTTGCTTTAAACTTACCTGGAGCAATGGGTAGATTTTCTGTCTGAGCTCCAACAGAAAGGAATAAAGCTGACATCACACTCAAAAGAAGTATTCTGTAGATTGGTTTTGTTTTCATTACGTATTTATTAGTAGGTTAAGAATAAAAAGAATTCTGAGTTTGAATTTCTCCAAACTCAGAATTTCTATCATAAAACGATTAAGCAGTAATTTCTCCGTCTAAATCCCACAAATCTTCCCAGCCATTAGCTGATTCCCAAAGGAAAACCTGACCTTTGATAAGTCGACATTGTTTATCAATTTTCGAAACGGCAAGCATTTCTTCTTCAGTCAACGGACCTTCTGTAATCCCTTTCAGGTTATTGTACATTTTATCGGTTTTTACCGAAAATGGAATAGTAATCTGACCACGATGCACTGCCCACTTCAGACAAACAACAGCCGGATGAACTCCAAGTCGCTCAGCAATAGCAATGATAATTGGATCTTCCATGTCAACAGTATCTTCCGGAGTTTTATCGCGTTCAGGACGACCAGGCGAGCCAATCGGACTATAGCCAATCACTTCCACGCCATTATCTTTCATGAATTTATACAATTCAGGTTGTTGAAAGTGAGGGTGAATTTCCATTTCGTTGAGTACCGGCTTGATTTTGCAATCGCGCAAGATTAGTTTCATTTTTGGGATGGTCACGTTGGAAGTTCCAATGTTTCTAACTAAACCACTTTCAACCAAACTTTCCATTTGTCCCCAGGTTTTCATATAATCGGCATGAATGTAAGGAACTGAATTTGGCTGACGAGCTGTAACATCACATTTTGGAGCGTGGAAGTTTGGGAATGGCCAGTGAACGAGGTACAAATCAAGATAATTGAGTTGCAAATCGGCCAATGTTTGTTTACACGATTTTACAACCTCTTTATGCATGTTGTTCCATACTTTAGAGGTTATCCAAAGTTCTTCGCGAGTTACAATTCCTTCGGCAAAAACTTCCTGCAAAGCTGCGCCGATTTCTTTTTCATTTCCATAAACCGAGGCACAGTCGATATGACGGTAGCCCATTTTTATAGCTGTTTTCACTGCTTGCGCAATGGTTTCGGCATCGTAATTATCCGAGCCGAATGTTCCCAAACCAATTACCGGGATTTTATCGCCGGTTGATAGTGTTTTGTAAGGAACTTTAGAAGCATCTATTGTTTGCATGTAATTAGATTTTAAATGTTAGAACCAGGAGTCGAGATAAAACTCAACTCCGGTTAAATAGTGAATGGTAAATGAATAAATGGTCAATTACTTGATTTCTTCGTCAAAAACGATGGCTACTTTACCACATTTACCTTCGGCCATAAGCGAGTATGCCTCAGGTGCTTGTTGTAACTGGAAGCGGTGTGTAACCAAATCTTCCGGGTGAATTCCCCAACGCTCGATACGCTCAACCAGTTCTTCCATGCGCCAGATTGAAGTTACCCATGAACCGTAAATGGTTTTTTGATCATGGATAATGTCCGGACTTGGGTTGAACTCAACGGTTCCACCTTCACCAATCATTACCATTTTACCCCACTGACGGGTTGCACGGATACAAAGTTGACGACCTGAAGTATGACCTGAACAGTCAACAGTACGTTCGTAGCCTTTGCCATTAGTAGCAGCCATTACTTTTTCCATCACGTCTGGTCCTGAAACGAATACTTCATCGGCTAAACCAAGATCTATGGCAATCTGACAACGCTCTGCAACGGTATCGACTCCAATCAGTTTTTGAGCTCCCATTGCTTTTGCAAGCATCAAAGCAGCTAAACCAACCGGACCAAGACCGGTTACAAGCACTGCATCATTACCGCAAATACCAATTTTCTCCAAACCTTCGTACACAGTTCCAAAACCACAGGCAATTTGTGCACCATCGGTGTAAGTAAGGCTGTCCGGCAAAAGAACAAGGTCTTTTTCTTCAGCAATCATATACTCGGCCATACCGCCGTCACGTTGCCAGCCATAAGCAGCACGCGATTCGCTTTTACACGAGATCATGTAACCACGGCGACAATCGTTACAACAACCGCAACCAGAAATATGGTAAACCACTACACGGTCGCCTTCTTTGAAACGTTTCATTCCGGGACCGCAAGCAATAACTTGCCCTGCAGGTTCGTGACCACAAATTTTGTTTTGATAACCTTCAGGACCTTTTCCAAGGTGTTCGCGATAGATAGCGCGGATATCGCTACCACAAATAGTTGATGATTTTACTTTGAGCAGAACTTCTCCATGTCCGGGTTTTGGAAATTCTACATCTTTGAAAACGACGGTGCTGTTACCCGGTAAATAAGCAGCTTTTGATTTAAATGACATTTCTTTTTGAATTATAAATTATGAATTATTCGCATGGTGTTACACCTTTTTTCAAAAGTATATTTCCGTATTTAGCTGTTTCACCAGTCATAACTACAGCAAAAGCTGTTTTAGCACGATCGTAAAATGCAAAACGGTCGATACGCTCAATCGAAGGGACATTTGGATTTGTGATATGAATACTCTTAAGGTACGATTCTTCAACCTTTGGATCAAGAGTATCTCCGGGAACAGCTGCCATCATGGCCAATGGATGCGGAACGTAAGCATCAAGTTCAAAAAGCGGTAAAATAGCCGCTAACAATTCAGGGATGCGAAGTCCATCGGCACGTAAAACACGTCCATTAAATGTTTCTCCGGGAAAATGAGCATCGGCCAGAATAATTTCGTCGCCGTGACCCATACGTGCCAAAACTGCTAACAGTTCAGGACTTACTAGAGGTGAAATTCCTTTTAACATAAGATTTGATTTTTATTAGCACACGTGTGCATTAGTTAGTAAATATATTATAATTAACAAGATTCGCGTATTATTAATTGAGATTTAACTACTTTATCTTCATTGATATTCAACGAGTTTTTATCTGTAATTAATTTTTCAAGTAATTCGAATGAAAGTTCAGCAATTTCTGTTTCCGGTTGCTCTATTGAGCTAATCTGAGGTTGAATAATTTCAGAAGCCAAAATGTTTCCAAAAGTAATCAATCCCAAATCTGTAGGAATACTAATCGCTCTTTTACGAGTTTCAAATAAGATTCCCATAGTCAAATGAATTGAAGAACAGATAATTGCATCGGGTGTATTTTGAGAATCAACCAAATCGGAAAAGATTTTTTTACCAAGTTCCATTGTAAATTCATCAGTCACAACAATGGGATTTTTATATTCCAGTTCATGCTTTTGAATTGCAGTAATATATCCTCTGTGCCTGTCTCTGAACACATTAATTTCGGTAGCCCCTGTAATGTGAGCAATGCGTTTATATCCTTTATTGATAAGATGTTCTGTTGCAGAAAACGTAATTTCAAAATTGTTCACCAAAACTTTTGGTGAATTAATGTCTTCGCAAACACGGTCGAAAAACACGAATGGAATTCCAAATTTCTCAAGAAGTCTGAAGTGGTCGCTGTTTACGGTATCTTTTGCAATGGAAACTATAACTCCGGCAAAATTATGTTGTATAATTGTGTTGATGATTTCTTTTTCCTGCAAATATTTTTCATTCGACTGAAAAACTGAAATTACATAACCCTTCTCGTATGCCAGATTGGTAAGTTTACTTACAATATCTGAAAAAAAACTGTGATTGATGTTTGGAACTATAAGCGCAATAGCATTATTAGCAGTTCCTCGCAATTGAACTGCATTCAGGTTTGTTTGATATTCGTGTTCCTGTGCAAAAGCCAGAACTAAATCACGGGTTTTTTCATTCACCCGGGGGTCGTTGCGCAATGCACGCGAAACGGTAGAATGATGAATATTCAATTCCCGGGCAATATCTTTTATCGTGATTCTTTTATTCATGTTTCAAAAATACAAACGTGTGCAAAAATAGATAAAATTTTTTTTCATCACAATATTTTAATCTAATTTATGAATATTGGAAAGAAAATTTTCTGTAATTTATACATTAATATTATGTGCAATTTTTTTTCATCAAAATATGTTTTTAAACATAACTTTCTACGTATATTGTTTGATAAATACAAACTATTTTTGCAGCACAGTTCAGCACAGCTAAATTCATGACAATCAAGTTTACTCATTCAACTTCAAAAATTAAATCACTGGCAGATGGCATTAGTTTGTCTATTATGCACGGAAAATTGAGAATTGGTGATAATCTGCCGTCGATAAATGAAGCAAGCTCGATGCATAAAGTTTCGCGCGATACAGTTTTTAAAGCGTATAATGAGCTGAAACGAAGAGGATTAATTGATTCAAACCCCACTAAAGGTTATTTTGTTACCGGTGAAGTGAATCATATTTTATTGTTGCTCGATACTTATTCGGCATTCAAGCAAAATCTTTATCACCGTTTTGCAGCTAATCTGCCTGATAATTATAAAGTTGATCTGATTTTTCACCAATATAACGAACATTTGTTTGAAACCATAGTTCGAGAAAGCATTGGCCGTTACAGCATGTATGTGGTAATGAATTTTTCCAATGAAAACTTATCAGATACCTTGAAATCAATTCCAAATTCCAAATTACTGTTGCTCGATTTCGGAAATTTTGAAAAGTCTCAGTACTCATATATTTGTCAGGATTTTAATGATGCATTATACAATTGCCTGAATAAAGGGCTCGATTTAATGCATAAATATAAAAAAATAGTTTTCGTTTTTCCGGAAGAACTTTCTCACCCGGTTAGCTCAATTGACTATTTTACAAAGTTTTGCGCTGAACAAAAGTTTGAAAATGAAGTAATTCGCAGGGAAAAAGATTGGAAAGGGGTGGAAAAAGATACAGCATATTTATGCATATTGCCTGAAGACCTGGTTA
This sequence comes from uncultured Bacteroidales bacterium, assembly GCA_903830915.1. GTDB lineage: Bacteria > Bacteroidota > Bacteroidia > Bacteroidales > Paludibacteraceae > Paludibacter. The sequence continues at coordinate 2,338 of CAIKVR010000330.1, read as the reverse complement.
AGATAATCAAAGATGCAGATTTGAAGCAATTTGAAATTGGAAAAGATATCGGATTGATTGCTTATAATGAAAATCCGGTGTTGGAAGTAATAAAGAATGGAATTTCCACCATTAGTGTTGATTTTGGACTTATGGGAGAAAAAGCAGCGAATTTTATAACTAACAAACAGCAGATTCAGGAATATCTTCCAACAGAGTTGATACTCAGAAATTCAATATAAAATAAATATTTTTTTAAATAGATATCAGCATAGTTCAGCATAGAAAAAGAACATAAAAACATAACACTTTAAAATAAAAAATCATGAAAGCAGGTTCAATTGCAGGAGAATACACTTCAACTGCACAAATCAGAAATGAAAAAAGCGGTCGCCTTCAGGGTGACAATCCAAAAATTGGTATTCGTCCAACAATTGATGCCCGCCAGGGTGGTGTGCGCGAATCGCTGGAAGATCAAACAATGAATATGGCTATTAATCTGGCAAATTTCCTCAGTTCAAATTTAAAATACAGCGATGGCACTCCGGTGGAATGTGTAATGGCTGATACAACAATCGGTCGCGTTGACGAAGCAGCAGCTTGTGCCGAAAAATTCAAAAAAGAAGGAGTTTCTGTAACTATCACTGTTACGCCATGCTGGTGCTATGGCAGTGAAACAATTGATGTTGATCCACATACTATTAAAGCTGTTTGGGGTTTTAACGGAACTGAGCGTCCGGGAGCAGTTTATCTGGCGGCAGCTTTGGCTGGTCATAACCAGAAAGGGTTACCTGCATTTGGAATTTACGGTCGCGATGTGCAGGATGGTGGCGATAATTCAATCCCTGCCGATGTTCAGGAAAAATTGCTGCGTTTTGCCAAAGCCGGTATCGCTGCAGCCACGTTGAAAGGAAAATCATATCTTTCAATTGGCTCTGTATCAATGGGTATTGCCGGTTCTATTGTAAATTCTGATTTCTTCCAGGAATACCTAGGAATGCGCAACGAATATGTTGATATGAGTGAAATTATTCGTCGGGAGAAATTAGGAATCTTTGACCCTGAAGAATTTAAAAAAGCAATGGAATGGACTGCTAAAAATTGCAAATCGAACGAAGGCGAAGATACAAACGATGCAGACAAAAAGAAATCGCGTGAGCAACTTGATTCAGAATGGGAATTTGTTGTAAAAATGACACTGATTATCCGCGATTTTATGGTTGGCAATCCAAAACTTCGTGAGCTGGGTTTTGGCGAAGAAGCGTTGGGACACAATGCCATTGCATCTGGTTTCCAGGGTCAACGTCAATGGACTGATTTTATGCCTAATGGTGATTTCTCTGAAGCTATTCTGAATACTTCATTCGACTGGAACGGAATTCGCGAAGCGTTTGTAGTTGCCACTGAAAATGACTCATTGAATGGTGTGGCTATGTTGTTTGGCAAATTACTAACCAATACAGCTCAGGTTTTCGCTGATGTTCGTACGTATTGGAGTCCGGAAGCTGTTGAGCGCGTAACAGGACATAAATTACAGGGATTGGGAGCTAACGGTTTGATTCACTTAATCAACTCAGGTTCTGCAGCATTAGATGGTAGTGGTGAGCAAACAATTGATGGCAAACCTGCTATGAAACCTTTTTGGGAAATTACCGAAGAAGAAGTTCAGAAAACATTGGATGCAACAACCTGGTTCCCTGCCGATTGCGGTTACTTCCGTGGTGGTGGTTTTTCTTCTAAATTTATATCAAAAGGTGGAATGCCTGTAACTATGGCTCGTATCAACCTGATTAAAGGTCTTGGACCGGTACTGCAAATTGCTGAAGGTTGGACAGTTGAAATTCCTGCAGAAGTTCACAAAGTATTGGACGACCGTACCAATAAAACATGGCCAACAACCTGGTTTGCACCACGTTTGACCGGTGAAGGCAACTTCAAAGATGTATATTCGGTAATGAACAACTGGGGTGCAAATCACGGAGCATTCAGCTACGGACACATTGGTGCTGACTTGATTACACTTGCTTCTGTATTGCGTATTCCGGTATGTATGCACAATGTTGATGAGTCTAAAATTTTCCGTCCGAGCGCATGGGCTGCCTATGGAATGGATGTGGAAAGTGCAGATTATCGTGCATGTCAGACTTACGGTCCGCTTTATAAATAAATTTAAAGTTACGGGTTACAAGCAAAAACAGCGTCTTGTAACCCGTAACTAAAATTTGATTATCAAATTCTAAAGTTTTAATGTCAAATTTTACACACCGATAAAAGTAATCTTTTAATACATTTGCAGCTCCTTAAAATTACAAGATGAAAAACAAATCTTTCCTTGCATTCGACCTTGGTGCAACAGTGG
>CAIKVR010000329.1 GCA_903830915.1 uncultured Bacteroidales bacterium | reverse complement strand
CATTGTACAAACTTTCAACTTTTGAAAAAGCAGTAATTAATTCAAGTTGCTACTTATAATATTAACAATTGATTATTGATAAATATATTAAAAAGAGCAAAGTCTATCAACGGAAATTTCCGATAATGGTAGTTATAACCAAACCATACCAGAACCATGATAGACAATGCCATCGCAATTTATTGTTTTTTTTATGATTTTTTGAAAAAAATAGAACATAAAGAAGATAATCAGAGAAAAATGAATGATGCCGAAATAATGCTTATTGCTTTTATTGCCACAAAAAGTTTTAGTGGTCATTATGAAAAAGCTTTGCAGTATGCAAAAGAGAGCGGCTTGTGTAGTTTTGTATTGGAGAAAAGTAGATTTAATAGGCGCTTGCACTCCATTCAAGAGTTGATGCATAAGATATTTCTTTCCGTAGGAGATGTTCTTAAAGAATTTAATACGAGTATGGAATATGTTATGGATAGTTTTCCTGTAAAACTTTGTCATAATATACGCATAAGAAACAACCATCTTATCCCATATAGTAAAGAATACCATGGAAAATGTGTTTCTAAACGAGAATATTTTTACGGTTTCAAAATTCAGGTTATTGCTACAATACAAGGCTGTCCAGTTGAGTTCGCCATTGTCCCCGGAAGTTGGAATGATAGCAGAGGAATGAAAGCTTTGCCTATGAATCTTCCTGATGGAAGCAGAAATATAAGTGATAGCGGATATACTGATTATATTGCGGAAGATTTGATGATGGAATGCGAAAATATTTGGCATGATACGGTTAGAAAGTCTAATAGCAAAAGAAAGGAACCGGCTTACAGAACTTTTTATAAAAACATAATGAGAAAAATAATTGAAAATACTTTTAAGAAAGCCTCCCATATCCCATGAAAGCCCTGTTATTCCGAGTCCCGATAGCTATCGTGGACGAGGAATCTTTTTTTTAATATATAACAATTTAAGAAAATTAATATATTTGTGATTACTCAGCAGCTAAATTAGGCAATAAACATAATGCGTCCAAAGCATTTTGAGAATTTTTCATGGCAGTATCAATAACAGAACGCAAAACCGCGAAACGATTAGCACCTTCCTGAATTTTGAATTGATTTGAAACCTTCATTTTTACCTTTGCATTTCTTATAGCTCGTTCAGAAGCGTTATTGTCAGGTGGAACTTTTGGGTAATATAGAAAAGTTAGAATAGCATCATGGTTTTTATTGAGACGTTTGATAAAGGCTCTGATTTTTTTGTGTTTATCTGTGAAGTCAGCGAGCAATAGTTCGTCGAGTTGTTTTTGGATATTTATTACTTTCTCATTTGGCGAAACGTAGTCAATGTCTTGCATCTGTGATTTGACACCAATAGCTTCCTTTAGCAATTGTTTCATTTTTACAGACCACTCACATTTGCAAGCATCAATAAAATTATTGAGTTCTCTAAGCAGATGAGCGATACAGATTTGCTTTGCCTTCGCTGTTACTTTTAATTGAGCCGCCCAGCAATCAGTAACGTATATTGAAATCGGAAATCCATTTTTGAATAAGTTTGTAATAGTTTCATATCCGCGACTTAATGATACTGAAAGAAAAGTAAGCACAGGTGTTTGAAAAGCAAACAACCATCCCTTTTTCCCATTTATTTTTATGCCGGTTTCATCTCCGCCTATTACAGGTGATTGTTCTATACGTTTTCGTATTTGTTCGTAAACATATTTTGCTTTATCAGTAAGATTCTTCAGCATATTATCAATAGTACCTTCACTAATTGGCAAACAAAAACAATCTCGCATCATTTCAGCTATTCTTTCGTAAGACATATACTGTCGAACAGATAAGTAAGCTACCCATGCACCAATCTGAGAACCATATTGTACATTTGCTTTTAAATGCTCTGGCAGTTCAGTAGTTGTTACAAATCCGCATGTTTTACATTTGCAAGCATACGACTGATGTTCTATATATTGCGGAACAATGGGCGGTAATACTATTTCTTGTTTACGAGATACCATTATTGCTTCATCTGATTGTAAAGACCCGCCGCATTGATTACAATAATCAGGACGATGTTTTATAATCTCATCAGGGGTTTCTTTCATTTTTAAATTTATGCCTTCATGCTCGGGCTGTCCACCTGTTTTGCGGATGGACGGTTCTCGTAAACTTTTTATGTTGCTTCTTCCTATATCCTGCGAGGGCGGAGTTGAACTAGTCTTGCTATTACGACCATTTTTTAATAGTTGTATCTCCTCTTGCAATAACCGTATCTGCTCTTTTAGAGCATTGTATTCTTGTAGCGATATTGTTATGGTTTCGATACTCATAATTATTACAAATCAAATATGAATATCGTTACATTGTACCTGTAAATTTTATTTTTTAATAACAAGTGATTGTTTATATTTGTTGCTGAGTATTCACAAATTTAGAAAACATGAAAAAATTAGAAAGTTTAAAAAAATATCAAATCGAAAATGATATGAATGATGTTAAAGGAGGAGCTCATGTTCAGGGTTCTGGTAAGATTAATGGTTCGGCATACTCTTACAATGGAGAAGTGACACCGACTGCTACGACGGGATCACCAAGTCCAATTATTCTTAATGTTTCTGATTATTGTGGTCAAGCATTTTTAGATGGACAACTTCACATGGGCTG
>CAIKVR010000328.1 GCA_903830915.1 uncultured Bacteroidales bacterium | reverse complement strand
GCGAAACTTGCTAAATCTTTATTACCTTTGTGGAGCAACTGAAAGCTTGATACGCGGTTTTTTCGAAAGAAATCAGAGATTATACCTGAAGCTTGTTGTTTGCTGAACACGTCGTTTTTATTATCGATTACCAGTTCAACATTAGCATTCAAATTAGCAGAAAGCTGACTTGCATCGCCTTCGTTAAGAGCTGAAATTATGGCCGATGGCACTTCGGCAGTTTGGGCTTCGACAAACGAAACCACAGTGAAAAGAGTAATACAAAGCAAATAAAATTTAATCGTTTTCATTTTTTATGGTTTTTGCAGGTGTTTGAGTCTCTTACTGATTGCTGATAAAACCTGATGCAAAAATACACTAAATTATCAGATTGAACCAATTATTTGGTCTATTTTTAATTTCAACAAATAACAAGCCAAAAGAATCAAATAAGGAACGTAAATGAAAATAATTCTGTTAACTGTAGGAAAAACAACTGATTCAAACCTGATTAAACTTCAGGAAGAGTATCAGAACAGATTGAAATTCTATGTTCCTTTCGAAATGTTGGTAGTTCCTGAATTGAAAAATACTAAGAGTTTATCTATTAACGAACAGCTTGAAAAAGAAGCTGATATGTTATTGAAGCAATTTGAAACAGGTGATGAAATCATTCTTCTTGACGAAAAAGGAAAACAGTTTACATCGGTCGGTTTTTCCGATTTTTTAGAAAAGAAAATGTTATTGTCCATCAAACGGGTAATTTTTGTAGTTGGTGGTCCTTATGGTTTTTCCGAACGGATTTACAATCGGGCAAATAGTAAAATTTCTCTTTCTCCGATGACATTCTCGCATCAAATGATAAGGTTAATCTTTGTGGAACAGGTTTATAGAGCTATGACCATTCTGAAAGGTGAACCATATCACCATGAATAACATGTATTGTTTGAAATCAACATAAAGCAATGAAAATAAATAACTTAAAAACACTGAAGAGCATTCCAATAAAATTGAAAGTACTGATTGCAGGACTTCTGATTTCGTTGGCTATTGGACTTCTGTGTGGTTTTTTTTATGATTTATCCCCAAAGTATTCGATTCATCCCCAAAAGATTGAAAAGCAAATCAATAAGCTCGAAAACATTGCTGAGAGCACTTCCGAGAAATTAAAAAATATTATAATACATTCATCGGTTGATTCGTTAGGTAAGTTTAATTTTGAAGATAACGGGATTTATTATTTTGTTTTTAATAACAATAATTTAGTTTTCTGGTCGGATAATAGTGTGGAAATCAATTCATCATTTATGAGTCGTAAATCCGTTTGGCAGCCTATGCAACTTCCAAATGCATTTGGCCTGATTCGAACTAAACGTTTCGATAGTTACAGGATCTTATCTTTTATAAAAATAAAAAATAATTATTCCTATGAAAATGAGGAACTTGTAAATTCATTCACCAAAGGATTTAAATGTGATAAGCAGATTCAGATTTTGAACGGAAATCCAACCGACCAATTTGCGATAACTGACCAAAATCAAACTTATCTCTTCTCGTTAATGGAGTCCAAAACACCGGTTTTCAATGAAACATGGGCAATTGAAGGTTTTATTGGTTATTCGGCATTTTTTATACTTTTTTTCATCCTTTATTGTAGTTTTCCCCTGATTCGGGACAATAAAATCATTGATAAAAATACATTTACACAACTTACAATCGGTGTTGGTTTTATTACTGCATTACTCCTTTATTTCGGTTTACCACAGGTATTTTTCTCAAATACTCTTTTCACGCCATTTCAGTATGCCTCCAATCCATTATTAAACTCGTTCAGCCATCTTTCTGTACTTACAGGTTATTTTATCTCAACCGTATATTTGTATTTTTTCCACACAAATTCAAAATTTTCAGGCACTTTTAAACAACATTCAGTCAGGCAATTTTTGAGTGTGATCTATTTTATCATTGTTTATTATATTCTCAGTGGATTGATTTTTCACTCCAGTATTCAGCTAAGTATTCTGCATTTTCACGATTTTTCTTTTATTTCAGTTTGGGTACATTTCCTGCTCCTGACGTGGGGAATCGGACTCGTTTTGTTATTTTTTAAAACACATTTCCCCAACAGACGTAATTTATCGCAAGCTATTGGAATCGATTTGGTTTGGGGAGCTATTTTATTTGTTTTGGGGTTTCTTTTTTCGAGGGAAGATGCATTCAGAATCAGTATTTCATATCTTATAATCTGGTCGGCCTTTTATTTATATTTCAGTTTCAGGAACAAGAATATTTATACTTTTATTGCCATTTGGACAATCATATTCAGTGTATTTATCACTTATAATTCAATGATAATCAACGAGAAAAAGAAAATTGATAAATATAAAATTTTAGCACAAAATATTTATATAAACGGCAGTTCTGAGAACGACCAAATGGCTGATATTCTGCTTGAAGAACTTGACACAAAAATTACAGTTGATACAAAAATCGCAAAAATGCTCACCCGAAAAGATTCGGTGCGAACAACAAACGACTATCTTAATAAAACTTATCTGCGAGGTTTTTGGAACAAATATGATATGCACTTGAATGTTCTCAACTCACATTCATCTGTTTACAGGGAATACTTAGATTTTATTTCCAACTCAGGTAACAGGATAAGAAAAACTCATTTCTACAATGTTCCTTCAAATGGAAATAATTTGACCTATATAGGTTATTTTCAGGCAAATATAAAAGAAAAAGATTCGTTGTATTTCTTTATGGAGTTTTATCCTCGTCGAAATTTCAAAAGCTACAGCTTTCCAAATTTACTAATTGCAACTACTGCTAATATACAAAATCAATTGAATATTTCCATTGCCAAATATGAACGAAACCGCTTGGTTTATGCTTCTGGCAAAGTGGAATTTCCAAATGAATCAAGCTGGATTCCTCAGAGAAAAGCAGAGTTTTTCAAAATAGTTTACAATAAGCGGATGCACTTTGTTTATAAACCGAATTCAACCGGTTACATTGTAATTTCTGAACAGGAAATACATAATCATTCCAGCTATCTTTTGTATTTTGCTTATGTTTTCTTTGCATTTTTCACTTTGAGTACTATCCTTATTTGGATTTATCAACTTCGTCGACGAAAATGGAAATACCGTGTTGGACTTACCACAAAATTTCAACTTACATTTATTATTTTGCTTATTATCAGTTTTATAGGCATTTTCTTTGTTTCTGTAAATTTTATTGAAGATAAATACCGAGAACAACAAATTGCAAATTTAGAGAGCAAAAAAAGTTATATACAAAAAGCATTACAGGATTTATATTATTGGAATCAGGATTTGAACACTCAAAATTCACAGGTTCTTAATTTTGATTTACAAGATTTGTCATACATTTATCACACAGATATTCATGTATATAATAATCATGGCGAGTTAATTGGAAGTTCGCAACCCATTATATTTAATAAAAATTTAATTAGTACCCGAATTTCACCTTCACCATTTTTTTCTACAAATTCCAACCTGAATCAATACGAAAATATTGGAAAACTGACGTACCTGAGTGGCTATACTGACTTTGTAAATGGTGATTTCCTTCAACTCGGTTTTATTTCCATTCCTCAGTTTTTTAGTCAGGACGAAATTAAGGCTGAAATAGAAAGCTTTTTAGCAGTAATTATTCATATTTACCTTATTATAAGCATTTTGGCTATTTTGCTAAGCCTGTTTATTGGAAAACAGCTTGCGGCACCGCTTAATATGCTAGAAAACAAGCTGAGAGATATGCGCCTGGGGCAACGGAATGAAAAAATTGACTATGGGTTAAATGACGAAATCGGACAATTGGTTATACAGTATAACAGAACTGTTGACGAACTTGAAAAAAGTGCGCGATTACTTGCAAGTTCAGAACGTGAATCGGCATGGAAATCGATGGCACGTCAGGTAGCCCATGAAATAAATAACCCACTGACTCCTATGAAATTAACCATTCAGCAATTGCAGCGAACCAAAGAAATGAATGATACAAATTTCGATACATATTTCAAAAAATCAACCGCCATGTTGATTGAACAGATTGATAACCTGTCACGAATTGCTGGTACTTTTTCCAATTTCGCACGTATGCCTGAAGCTAATTTTGTAAGATTAGATATTGCAGCACGACTTTATTCAGTTGTTCAACTTTTTAGAAATAACAATGAACATGTAACGTTAAATTATATTGGAGTTAAAAATTCTGTTTTTGTGTATGCCGATCCTGAACAGATGGTGCAGGTTTTCAATAATTTATTAAAAAATGCAATTCAGGCTATTCCTGATAATCGGGATGGCGCAATTAATATTAAATTGAAATCTGAAAATAATCAAATTGTGATTGAATTCATCGATAATGGCACAGGTATTGAAAGTGCTTTGCGAGATAAATTATTTACACCCAATTTCACCACAAAATCGACGGGAATGGGTCTTGGGTTAGCAATTACCAAGAATATTATTAAACTTACAGGAGGAAGCATTTCGTTTGTAACAGAAGCCGATAAAGGAACTACATTTGTCGTAGTTTTGCCAGAATCGATTTGATTTTATTGATTCTTAATTCAATAAAAAAGCTATATTTGCGACTTATTTGAACAATATTTATTTTAACTTTACATAAATTCCATAAATCTCAAATTACGTCTATGATAACCTTTGTAATGCTTACCTGGAACAGAAAGATTTTTCTTGAGAAATTTTTCGAAGCCTTTTATAAAAAAAAATCACAAAGTAATGATTATCAATTTCTATTGGTTGATAATGGTTCTAATGATGGAAGTATTGAAATTCTTAAACGGAAAGAATCAGAAGACAGAAATCTTAAGGTTTTTTACAATAAAAAAAATAAAGGCTTAAATCAATATAAGAAGCTTCTAAACAGAAGTAAAGGTGATTATATTATAATTTTGGATGATGATGTGATTGATTTTCCAGAGAATTTTGATTTACAAATGGTAAATTGTCTGAAAAACCTACCAAATTTCGGTTTCATTGGTTTAGATATAACAATAAATGAATTTACAAATGGTGGCAAACCTGAACTACAGCATTATTTAGATATAGAGGAGAATGGTTATACAATTTCCGAAGGACCCACAGGTGGCTGGTGTGTGATCATGAGACATAAAGATTATGCTAAAATTAAATTCCGATTCAACATCAGTAGATTTAACATGAAAAAAGCTGAAGATGGAAAACTTTCCAGATTACTCTCAGCTAAATTAAATCTGAGATCTGGAATTATGAAAAATGTATGTTGTCTGCATGCTTGCGGCCCAATATATTCAAAATTGTTTGGTTGTATGGAACGTGATTTGCAAAAATTTAAAGAAGCCAACCTTGATGCTTTTGTTGAATGGTATAATTCTGAAAAATAAGTATCTAAGAAGAATCTTGTGAAATAGGTTACTTACTCAATTTCATTATTTCAGGATGCAATACAATGTATTTTGTTGCAGCACTATAACCGATATGGTAAATTGCCTGATATGAATCAAAGCTAAACTCATGAAATTCCATAATAGCTTGTGGTTCAATCAGAAAATCACACAAATTTCTACCTTGCTTTGAATTCTGATATTCCATGGCCCTCACTGCAAAAACCAGTGTATCAATTGGTTTGCTCAGTTTTCCAGGTACTTTGTGAGGAATAACATCTACACCAATAATTGTTGAACAGTTTTCCGAAAGAGGCTGAGTTGGCATATTATTAAGTAAACCTCCATCTACATAAAAAATATTATCGTGTTTCAAAGCTTCAAAAACACCGGGAATACTTGCTGAAGCTGCCACCCAAAAATCAAGTTCATTGCCAGATTTGATTATTTCCCAATCAGCAGTATTAAGATTAACAACACAAAGGTGAAGTTGTTTTCTTAGTTTTTCGAAACTATTATGTGGAATCAGTTCGTGAATAAGCGATTGCAACATGGCATGTGTTGAAAGTCCTGATTTAAGAAAACTGGGCGAAAACGTCATCACTTTAGTTATTTTGTAAAGTTTGTCATCTTTAATAAGCTGAAGCATTTGAGTGGGGGAATAACCAGCTGAATAAAGCGTCGCAACAATTGCACCCATGCTCGAACCGGAAATTTCATCAGGAAAAATTCCGTGATCTTCGAGTGCCTGAATTACTCCGATATGTGCTAGTCCCAATGCACCGCCACCACTCAGACATAATCCGATTTTACTTTTTTCTATTGTTTCCATAACCTAAATGTTTTAAATCAATCAGAACCGTTAATGACATAAAAAACTTTACTGAAATATCCTTGTAAAACGATTAAAAAGGTTATTTTTGCGTTTCATTATAAAAATAAATTCTCTATATATGAAACGCTTCAGCTTACTTTTTGGTTTAACACTACTGGTGAATTTTTCATTTGCAAATCTACTTTACGATATTTTAGACGGCAAATATAAGGTAAAATCTGTTGAAATTCCACGTTCGATGGCAGATGGTGAAAATTACACGTTATTAGTTAATAACAAAGCGGTTGTAAAATATAATTATAAAACAGGTGCAACACAAGATACACTTTTCAGTATTTCACGACTAAAAAACTCAGCTTTGAAACAAATTTCGGGTTATGAATTCAGTCCGAATGAAGCCAAAATACTGATTTACAACAATGTAAAATATCGTTATCGTCGCACATTTTCTGCCGATTATTATATTTACGACATTAAACGAAATGAACTAACTCCACTTTCGGGAAATGGGCCACAGGAAGTACCGCTTTTTTCGCCTGATAGCAGATATATTGCTTTTGCACGTGAGAATAACTTATATATGCGAAAACTGGAATTTGATACTGAAATGCCTATTACTTCTGATGGTCAGTTTGGTAGTATTTTAAATGGCACACCAGATTGGGTTTACGAAGAAGAGTTTGAGCAAACCCGTTATTTTGAATGGAGCCCAGATAGCAAGTTGCTGGCATTTGTGAAGTTCGACGAAACGAAAGTACCTCAGTATTCTTTTACAAAATACCTCAGCAAATCTGAAAACAAAGATGAATTGAATCTATATCCTGATTTTTACAGTTATAAATATCCCAAAGCAGGTCAAAACAATTCAATTGTAAGCGTTTGTGTATATGATGATTACTATAAATCAATCAAAACTATGAAGTTTGGCGAAGATGATGGCGAATTTTACGTTCCTCGTATCAAATGGACAAATTCAGTTGACCAACTTGCCATATTCAAACTCAACCGGAATCAAACCTATCTTGACATGTATTACGCTAATCCACGTTCAACAATATCAAAACTCATTTTGCATCAAGAAGATAAATACTATACCGATTATGAGAATATTGATAACATTCAATTCACGTCAGACAATAAGTTCTTTTTCTTGTTGAGTGAAAAAGACGGTTACCGCCATATTTATCAGTATCAGATAAATGGAATTCCTTTGAAACAAATCACTAAAGGTAATTGGGATGTAACTGATTTCTATGGTTTTGATGAAATGCAACAAACAGTTTATTATCAATCTGCTGAAGTTTCACCGCTACAACGAGATGTATATGCTATTGACCTGAAAGGCAAACAAACTCGCTTGACTGATGGAAAAGGAACCCATACAGCTACCTTTAATGCAACATTCACGCTGTTTAACGATAATGCTTCAACACTAAAGATACCAAATATTTTATCTTTGAAAACGTCAAAAGGTACAACTGTCAGAACAATTGAAAACAACTCAAAAATTGCTGTTGACTTTAAAGCACTTAACCTACGGGAAAAGGATATTTTTAGTTTTATAACTTCGGAAAATATCAAACTTAACGGTTGGATGATTAAGCCTACAAACTTTGATGCTAACAAAAAATATCCTGTTCTGATGGTTCAGTACAGCGGTCCAAATTCGCAAGAAGTTCAGGATAAATGGAAAGTGGATTGGGAGTATTATCTGGCAACACAGGGTTATGTTGTTGTTTGCGTTGATGGTCGTGGCACTGCTGCGAGAGGGGTTGAATTCCGTAAATGCACCTACATGCAACTCGGTATTCTCGAAACAAAAGATCAGGTGGAAACTGCCCGTTATCTGGCCCAGCAATCATTCATTGATAAAGAAAGGATTGGAATCTGGGGGTGGAGTTATGGTGGGTTTATGACGTTAATGAGTATGACCACGGGCGAAAAAATATTCAAAGCCGGAATTGCAGTAGCACCCGTAACCGATTACAGATTTTATGATTCTGCCTATACTGAACGTTTTATGCGTCGTCCACAAGAAAATTTTAAAGGATACGACCTGTCATCAGCATTGCAACGTGCTGATAAACTGGAAGGTAGATTACTAATTATTCATGGTACTGCAGATGATAACGTTCATGCTCAAAATACGATGCTTTATATTGACAAGTTAGTATCAGCCGACAAACAATTTGAAATGCAGCTATATACCGACAAAAATCACAGCATATTGGGCAAACAAACAAGGCATCATTTATACACCCGAATGAGCGAATTTCTGTTTAAAAACCTATAAATGCAGGTTTGTTACTCTTAAGAAAATTTCTATCTTTACAGCCGTTTTATTATAAGACGTAAAATCAAACTTAAAATAATTAAACTATCAATTTATTATCAATCCAAAAATTAATCACATGAACAAACAAGAATCGAAAAGTTATGCATTGCCAATTGCAATGATGTTTGCTTTATTTTTTATGATTGCTTTCGTAACAGGTTTGCCTAGTCCAATGGGCGTAATTGTTGCAAAACAGTTCGGAGCTTCAAATTTTGAATCTCAGTTAGGATTTTTAGGAAACTTTTTGGCTTACGCCTTTATGGGTATTCCTGCAGGTATTATGCTTAAGAAATTCGGTTACAAAACTACAGCTTTAACTGCAGTTGCAGTTGGTTTTGTAGGCGTTGGCGTACAATTTCTCTCTGGTCAGGTTGGTAGCTTTACCGTTTATCTGGGTGGAGCATTTATTTCTGGTTTCTCAATGTGTATGTTGAATGCCGTTGTAAACCCTATGTTGAATACGCTTGGTGGCGGTGGAAATAAAGGAAACCAGCTGATACAGTTTGGTGGTTCTATCAATTCGATTGGTGCAACCATTACTCCTATTCTTGTTGGTTATCTTATGGGTGCAGCTGCCGGTCGTACGATCGAAAAAGCTAGTCCTGCCCTTTTCATTGCTATGGGAATTTTCGCACTAGCGTTTGTAGTACTATCGTTTGTTGACATTCCTGAACCTCACAAAGAAACAGCAGCAGAAAGAAAAGTAAAACATGCTCACAGCCCGCTTTCTTTCCGTCACTTCACGTTGGGTGCAGTTGCTATTTTCATTTATGTAGGTATCGAAATCGGTATTCCAAGTACAGCTAATCTATTTATGACCGCTTCAAAATCGGCATCAAATGCCGGTTTGGGAATTGAGGCTACAACAGCCGGTAGTATTGTTGGTTTATACTGGTTATTAATGTTGGTTGGTCGTCTGACAGGAGCTTCTATTGGTTCAAAAGTATCGAGTAAAACCATGCTTACTTTTGTATCTACCTTAGGTCTTATTTTTATTGCATTGGCTATCTTCAGCCCGGTTTCAATGGTGGTAACGATTCCATATATTGGCGTTGATGTTCCCATCAGTATTTTATTTTTGGTTCTTTGCGGTCTTTGTACCTCTATTATGTGGGGTGGCGTTTTCAATCTCGCTGTCGAAGGTCTTGGAAAATACACTGCAGCTGCTTCCGGAATCTTTATGGTGATGGTTTGTGGTGGAGGTATTGTTCCTTTACTTCAGGGTTGGGTTTCTGACCATTTCGGTTATATCAACAGTTATTGGGTAATGTTTGCCTGTCTGGCTTATATGCTATACTACGGGCTTATTGGTTCAAAAAATGTAAATAAAGATATTCCGGTAGAATAATTCATTATAATAAAAGGTTTGAAAGTTTGAACACAAAACGTTAACACGTTTCCAGTTTCAGATAAAAACCCTCAAACTCTCAAACCTTTCAAACTCTCAAACTCTCAAACTTTTCAAACAAAAAAAATAAAATTATTATGGAAAAGCCCTATGTAATAGGAATGGACATGGGTGGAACAAACACTGTTTTTGGTGTTGTTGATGCCCGTGGAAATGTAATCTCGAAAAGTGCCATCAAAACAGGCTCTCATACCGATGTAAATCTGTATATTCAGGATTTGTATGACGAATTAATTAAACTGATTGATTCTGCCGGGGGGGATGATAAATTCAAAGGGATAGGCGTTGGTGCACCTAATGGTAATTATTATACAGGAAATATTGAATTTGCACCTAATTTACCATGGAAAGGCGTTATTCCTTTTGCCAAATTAATGTCTGATAAATTTGGAATTCCCGCAGCTCTGACTAATGACGCTAATGCCGCAGCATTTGGGGAAATGACTTATGGAGCTGCTCATGGTATGAAGAACTTTATTATGATAACGCTTGGGACTGGTGTTGGTAGTGGTATTATTATCGATGGGAAAGTACTTTATGGTCATGATGGTTTTGCAGGTGAGCTAGGTCATGTTACAGCTATCCGCAATAACGGTCGTTTATGTGGTTGTGGTAAATCTGGCTGTTTGGAAGCTTATGCTTCTGCAACCGGTGTAGCCCGCTCTGCCCGTGAAATTCTGGAAACCAGCACAAAAGAAAGTCTTTTGCGAAATACTCCTGTTGAAAGTATCACTTCGAAAGATGTATTTGATGCTGCTATGGAAGGCGACGAAGTGGCAAAAGAAATTTTCAACTATACCGGTAAAATTTTGGGAGAATGTCTGGCTGATTTTGTTGCTTTCAGTGCTCCTGAAGCAATAGTTATCTTTGGAGGACTTTCAAAAGCAGGTGATTTGATTATGAATCCAATCCGTGAAAATATGGAGAAAAATCTGCTTCCATTATGGAGAGGTAAAATAAAACTGTTATTCTCTGATTTGAAAGAAGCCGATGCAGCCGTTTTGGGTGCTAGTGCTTTGGCTTGGGAACTATAATTTCACATATTGGGAATTTATTTCCTTGAAATTTCAAGAAGATTATTCATTTTCTTGAATCGTCATTTAACTTGGAGACTCTTCATATTTATGAACACAAACATATATATGTGCGTCGTTTGAGCACTAATTGAAGATACAAAAAAGCAGCAAATATAAGGTGATTTTACCTATATATTTGCTGCTATTTTTTACTCAAGTTAAGAGAGCCTTTTCAGGGAACTCGATTTTTTAGTTTTATTTATGTTTATAGTTTCTATTTATTTCTTGTTTCTTACAATCTTATCCAAGAAAGCCTTTTAATAATTTACTTTTGGCACTTGGGCGGAGTTTTCTGATTGCTTTTTCCTTAATCTGGCGTACACGTTCTCTAGTCAAACCAAATTCGTCACCAATTTCCTCCAATGTCATTTCTGTAACACCAATACCAAAGAATTTCTTCACAATATCACGTTCTCTATCGGACAGCGTGAAAGCAAGTACACGTTCAATTTCTTTTGACAATGACTCATTAATCAATACACGATCTGCATTGGGTGAATCATCATTAATCATTACATCCAGCAAGCTGTTGTCTTCACCTTCAACAAATGGAGCATCTACCGAAATATGACGGCCGGAAACTTTCATTGTATCTGCAATTTTGTCAACGGGAATATCCAGCACTTCAGCTAACTCTTCAGGTGAAGGTTTTCGCTCATTTTCCTGTTCAAATTTTGAAAATGCTTTGTTGATTTTATTAAGTGAACCAACCTGATTCAGCGGTAAACGTACAATACGGGATTGCTCAGCCAAAGCTTGTAAAATTGACTGACGAATCCACCAAACTGCATACGAAATAAATTTAAAACCACGTGTTTCATCAAATTTTTCGGCTGCTTTAATCAGACCTAGGTTACCTTCGTTGATAAGGTCAGGCAAACTAAGACCCTGATTTTGGTACTGTTTTGCAACAGAAACTACGAAACGAAGGTTGGCGCGGGTAAGTTTTTCAAGGGCAATACGGTCACCATTGCGGATACGTTGTGCCAATTCAACTTCTTCTTCAACAGTAATAAGATCCTCACGTCCAATCTCTTGCAGATATTTGTCCAGCGAAGCGCTCTCGCGGTTCGTAATCGATTTGGTTATTTTTAATTGTCTCATTTTATTGATGAAAATTAGCTTGCAAAAGTAGTCATTTTTTTTGGATTTACAAAGTGGAATTGAAAAAAGATATTTAGGATTAAATATGGGTAGTATAAGAGTTTTTTCGATTCCTGTATATTCAAACGTTTTTTAGTTGAAATTGTTTTGAAATGGTTGAATATAAAACAAGTACAAACCCATATTTAACGGATTTGTACTTGTTTTATAGATTGTGCTGATTTACTGATTATTCGGCCAGATTAATAGCATAATAAATTATTTTTCCGTTAGGATACAATCCTGCAATCAACAGTACTTTATCCTGCTGACCGTTATTCACAGCGGTATCATAAGCAATCTGAATATCTTCGGTAGAACGAATTGGTTGATTATTGATTTTTATAATAATAAAACCAGGTTTTATGCCCTGATCGGCAAGTTTACCTTTTGTGAGTGACTTTACTTCAACACCATAATCCAGTCCAAATTGCTGTTTCAGTTTATCACTAACTTCTTTATAAGTACCACCAAGCACTTCTTCACTTGTTTGTGATGACACTAAACCGGTACTTCCCTGACGGTTACGGAGTTCAATACTCAGTTTTTGTTCTTTACTATCCCTTATAATTCTGACTGTAATTTTGTCACCGGGGCGGTAACGACCTACCTGTTCCTGGAGTTCAGCCACTGATTTAACCTCTACTCCATTAATGTCAGTTATGACATCCCCTTCTTTTATTCCTGCTTTTTTAGCTGCCGAATTGTCAGAGACTTTTCCAACGTAAGCACCTTCTAGTGTTTTTAGATTTTTGTCTTTTGCCAATTCGTTGGTAATATCCTTAATTTCAACACCCAAAACAGCGCGTTGTACAACGCCGAATTTGCGAATATCGGCCACCACTTTTTGCACAATGCTTACCGGAACTGCAAATGAATAACCGGCATACGAACCAGTTTGTGAAGCAATGGCTGTGTTTATTCCCACCAACTCGCCACGGGTGTTTACCAACGCACCACCACTGTTTCCTGGATTTACGGCAGCATCGGTTTGGATAAATGCTTCAATCTTCATTTGAGAATTGATTATGTTGATATTACGGGCTTTGGCACTGACGATACCGGCTGTAACGGTGGAAGTAAGATTAAATGGATTGCCCACTGCCAGCACCCATTCACCCACTTTCAGCGAATCGGAATTTCCAAAAGTAATAATCGGCAAATTTTCAGCTTCCACTTTAATCAGCGCAATGTCGGTATTCGGGTCGGTACCAATCACTTTGGCTTTGAATGTGCGTTTGTCGTTGAGCGTTACTTCAATTTCGGCAGATTGATCCACCACATGGTTATTAGTCACAATGTAGCCATCTTTCGAAATAATAACACCAGAACCGGAAGCTTCCTGCATTGGAATTTCTTGTTGACGGGGTTGTTGCGGCTGACCAAAGAAATACTGGAAAAATGGGTCGTTTGGAAATCCACCACCACCAAATTGTTGAATTTTCTGAGGTGTTTTGGTTTTTACGTGAACCACGGCGTGAATTGATAATTCGGCTGCCACTGTAAAATCAGTTTCTATGGCACTGGAAACCTTTGAGAATTTGGCATAACCTGCCGGAAGCGAATTATCCTGCCCATTAAAGTTCTCATTTTTGTGTGATACCAGATTAGTTGTCAGGTTGGTTGCCACGCTTACTGCTACGACCAAAACGAAAAGGCCTAGCGATTTCATTCTTTTTGTTACGTTCATAATTTTCTGTTTTTTATAATTAATAATTTAGATAAATACTGATATTAATTTCGCTGCGAAAATATACAAAAGCCACGCCAACAAGTAAAATTACCGACTTATTTGAAATTTTTTAAGAAGCTGAAATACTTACTTAACGCGCCTTAACCTAGGGAAATATGTTCGTAAAAAAATCTGAAATAAGTATAGGTAAAAAGCCTACTTTTTGTCAGTTGCATATAAAGGATGTGAAAAATTACCGTTTTTGAACTGACATTTTTGCGTATTTTTTTTTAAATGAGTATTTAAAAACTCAGGGCAATTATTTGTCTTAATTATTAAAAATGTAGTATATTTGTCTACGGTAATACTAATCAGAAATACTATGAAAAAACTGCTGTTTTTTGTTTTTATTTGTGGGGTGATGAGTGCGTGTAACGGTATTTGGTCTTTTCCTAACGAAGAACATCATAACCTTCCTAATGATAAAATACCACTATTAAAGAATAACGATATTATTTATTATCAGGATAGTGCAACAAGTAAGCTAGACACCTTCAAGTTAAATATTGATGATATTTGGGGGCAAACTCAGGAGGGTAATTATTTTCGTTATATTACCATTTTCTACAACAAAATAACCACAAGTACAACTTTTTTGAGAATTAATATTACTTCAGCTGCTCCCGATGGTGCCATTTTTGGATATAATTATTATTCTGTTGGTGTGCTAGCACTTAAAATAAAGACAAACTTTACTCTTAATGGAATTACATATCCTACTGTATACATAACAAATCTACCTCCTGATGCAACTCCAAATACAGTATATTTTACCTACAAAAACGGCATTATCCGCTACGAGTACAAAGATGGCAGGGTGTATAATTTGGTGAGTAAATAAACAAAGAAATCCGATGATTTGATTCATCGGATTTCTTTTTATTCTGAAAATTCTAAAATTCTGTAAATTCTGATTCAGACCTATTTTTTATACCCATACACCGCCAAATCGCCCAATTCTTCTTCGATGCGAAGCAGTTGGTTGTATTTAGCCATACGGTCGGAGCGGCTCAACGAACCTGTTTTGATTTGTCCCGAGTTGGTAGCCACTGCAATGTCGGCAATGGTTGAATCTTCCGTTTCGCCCGAGCGGTGCGAAGTAACCGAAGTATATCCTGCACGATGAGCCATTTCAATAGCATCGAGTGTTTCAGTGAGAGTACCAATCTGGTTTACTTTGATAAGGATAGAATTGGCACAACCGAGGTCGATTCCTTTTTTCAGGTAATCTACGTTGGTAACAAACAAATCGTCGCCCACCAGCTGCACTTTTTTACCCAGTTTGTCGGTCAGTAGTTTCCAACCGTCCCAGTCTCCTTCGCCCATACCGTCCTCGATAGAGTCAATAGGATAATTAGCAACCAATTCAGCCAAATAATCAGCCTGCTCAGCCGAAGAACGTTTTTTGCCATTTTGACCTTCGAATTTTGAGTAGTCGTAAATACCGTTTTTGAAGAATTCAGACGAAGCACAGTCCAACCCGATAGTTACATCCGAACCCGGGTTGTAACCCGCACTGCGAATAGCGGTAAGGATAGATTCCAAGGCCTCTTCCGTTCCACCTGCAAGGTTAGGAGCAAAGCCACCTTCATCACCTACAGCGGTGCTGAGACCTTTGTCATGAAGCACTTTTTTCAATGAGTGAAACACTTCAGCACCCATGCGCAAGCCTTCTTTGAACGAAACCGCACCCACCGGACGAATCATAAATTCCTGAAAGGCAATTGGAGCATCGGAGTGTGAACCACCATTGATAATGTTCATCATCGGAACAGGCAAGGTAAATGCATTCGTTCCGCCAATGTAGCGATATAATGGCAAATCAAGATACGAAGCAGCAGCACGGGCTACAGCCAGTGAAACGCCCAGAATGGCATTTGCACCCAGTTTCGATTTAGTTTTTGTACCGTCCAGCTGAATCATCAGTTTATCAATGGCACGTTGTTGCAGAGCGCTGATACCGATTAGGGCAGGAGCAAGCACATCGTTTACATTGGCAACAGCTTTTTGAACACCTTTACCTAGATAACGGCCTTTATCACCGTCGCGAAGTTCAATTGCTTCGTTTTCGCCGGTTGAAGCTCCTGATGGAACTGCAGCACGACCCATAACGCCTGATTCTAATAAAACATCTACTTCTACTGTAGGATTTCCACGCGAGTCAAGTATTTCGCGTGCAACAATTTTTTCAATTTTACTCATTTCTATTTAGCATTTAATAATTCTAGAATACATGATAGTAAACATTGAAATTGAAAAATTGTTCTGGTTCTATATTTTAATATTTGTATTATAAATTTTAAAAATCACCAAAAAATTAGATTGGAGTTAATAGCTAAAATACACTGTTTGAAGTATTTTAATCAATAAGTTGAGCAGTTCTATTGCAAATTTAATTGTTCGTAAATTCTAATTATGAAATTTCGGTGTTCGGAGTAATCAGACATTAAACCTAAAGTGCATAATGTCACCGTCGGTCACCACATATTCTTTACCTTCCACATTCATTTTGCCAGCTTCTTTGCAAGCTGCCTCAGAACCTAAGGTTGTAAAATCTTCGTATTTAATTACTTCGGCACGGATAAAGCCTTTTTCAAAATCGGTATGAATTACACCGGCACATTGCGGAGCTTTCCAACCCCGGTGAAAAGTCCATGCGCGCACTTCCTGAACACCGGCAGTAAAATAGGTCTGTAAATCAAGTAAATGATAGGCCGCACGAATTAGTCTGGCAACACCTGATTCAGACAACCCAACTTCTTCCAAAAACATTTGACGTTCTTCGTAAGTTTCCAGTTCGGCAATATCAGCTTCGGTAGCTGCAGCAACCACCAAAATTTCAGCTTCTTCATCTTTTACTGATTCAAGAACTGCTTCCACAAATGCATTGCCTTTTGCAGCAGAAGCTTCGTCCACATTGCAAATATACATAACGGGCTTATCGGTCAACAAATACAGGTCCTTTACGAGTTTACGGTCAAGCTCGCCGAGTTTTACTGTACGGGCCGATTTTCCCTGAAGCAGTGCTTCGCGGTATTGAACATAAATATCATAAACAGCTTTGGCCTGTTTGTCGCCGGCTGCAGCTTGTTTCTGAACTTTATTTATGCGGCTTTCAACCGTTTCGAGGTCTTTCAGTTGTAATTCGGTATCAATAATTTCTTTATCCCGCACCGGATTAATGCTGCCGTCCACATGGGTAATATTATCGTTTTCAAAACAACGAAGCACATGCAAAATAGCATCCGTCTCACGTATATTTGCCAGAAACTTATTTCCTAATCCTTCGCCTTTGCTCGCACCTTTTACCAGTCCTGCAATATCTACAATTTCGACTGTAGTCGGTACAATTTGCTTTGGGTGAACCAGTTCAGCGAGTTTATTTAGTCTTTCATCGGGAACGGTAATAACACCCACATTAGGTTCGATAGTACAAAAAGGGAAATTTGCTGCTTGCGCTTTAGCATTGGAAAGACAGTTGAATAAAGTAGATTTACCAACATTGGGTAAACCCACAATACCACATTGAAGAGCCATATTTTATGAAGTTTGAAAGATTATAAAGTTTGAAGGGTTCGAAAGTTATTACTGCTTACTTTCTTGCCGCTTTTTGTTGAAATGGGGTGCAAAGATACGACAATAATTTACGATTTTAGATATATGATTTAGGATTGGGTATTTAAACTATGTAAAATTACGAAACTCCTATCTATAATCACTATTCCGAAATCATCATTAAATCAACTCCATAGGTTTTTTATTACTTTTGGGAAGTAATCATATTCAAGTGCATGAACTTTTTCGGCTATCAAATCAGCTGTATCGGTTGGCAATACAGGACATTTAGCCTGAAAAATAATATTTCCTTCGTCGTAATTACTGTTAACACAATGAATAGTGATGCCTGATTCAGTATCTCCGGAGGCTTTAACGGCTTCATGAACGTGATGTCCATACATTCCTTTGCCTCCATAGTTGGGGAGTAATGCCGGATGGATATTGATAATTTTATCGGGGAAAGCATGAATCAACACTTCCGGCACTTTAAGCAGAAATCCGGCAAGAACAATGCAATCTATCTGATATTCTTTTAAAATATCGAGAATTGGTTCAGCTTTTACAAAATCTTCGCGAGAAAAAGTGAAGGATGGGATGTCAAGTTTCCGGGCGCGTTCGTGAACAAAGGCATCCTTTTTGTTCGAAATGATAAGCGGAAACTCAAATTTAGAATCATTCAAAAAAGAGCGAATAATGTTTTCAGCGTTAGAGCCTGAACCGGAAGCAAAAAGGGCTATTCTTAATGACATTTAGTTGTGTTTAAATCTGCACAATTGTAAGATGTTTGTGCAAAAATAACAATTTTTATCATCAAAAACGAGGTTATTTCGATAAATTTTG
>CAIKVR010000327.1 GCA_903830915.1 uncultured Bacteroidales bacterium | reverse complement strand
TGGCTCTTGGTTCTAAAATCTAACAAAATGGCAGAATTTAAAATCTCACTTCAAAAAACACTCACCCACGAAGGTGGCTACGTCAACGATCCTGACGATTTAGGAGCGGAAACCTACAAAGGGATTTCCCGTGCGTCACACAGCAAATGGTCCGGTTGGGCAATCATAGACAAGTACAAAACAAAAGCTGATTTTCCCTCAACTCTCGATAAGGATATCGAACTCCAAAAACAGCTGGAACTTTTTTATCTTCATGAATTTTGGTTGCCATTAAAAGCAGATCAAATTCTGGATCAAATGAATGCTGATTCAATTTTTGACTTCAGTGTAAATGCAGGAATAATAACCTGTATCCAGTTGGCACAATGCATAATGGGCGACCTACATGTTGATGGAATATTGGGAGATCAAACATTGACCAAACTCAATGGAGTCAACCCGAAACATTTTCAGGCAGCGTACACCGTTGGTAAAATTGGCTATTACATGTATATCATCAAAAAACGCCCCACCAACAAAAAATATCTCTATGGTTGGATCGTTCGGGTCTTAGAATATAATTCTTGACAATTAGCATTACTTGTCCCAGGATTAGGTATTATCACATTGGCATATTGTCAAATTATCATATTGCCACATTATCACATTTTCAAATTAGCATATTAAGTACATGGAAGTTATAACAATCGAATCCAAAGCATTCAAAGACCTGCTGGAAAAGGTCAACACCATTGCCAAATTTGTAGTCAATTATCAACCCGATGAAGTAAACGAAGAAGAAACCTGGGTGGACGGCTACGAAGTTTGTACATTCTTGAAAATCAGCGAACGTACACTCCAGCGACTTCGCACAAATGGACTTATTTCGTATTCCATTATTTCGGGTAAAACATACTACACAATTGCTGAAGTAAAACGCATGTTGAACGAACGTTTAGTAAAAAGCAATCAGGAAGCCCTTAATAATCTAATCGATAGCCATAAAACCTATGTTGAGCAAAGAAGAAATACTCGCACGAACTGATAAAGGCTTGAATGTATTCAAACATTATTTGCCGTTTCCGTTTCGTGTCGGGCGTAATTTCCTCAATCCATTGTACGAAGATAAAAAAGCTTCCTGCAATGTCTATTTCGACAGAACAAACGATCAGTACAAGCTGAAGGACTATGGTAATGACAATTACAGCGGTGATTGCTTCAACTTTGTCGGGCAAATACTGGGAACTGACTGCCGTCATGCAGACAGTTTCATTGAAATACTCCAAAAAATTAATCAAGATATGGTTTTGGGACTGGAAAACCCTCGAAATAACCAGTCACTAAAGCTTGTGTCACTATCGTCCCCAAGGTCCTCAATCTTGGAATCAAAAGAAGAACAACTCAAACCAATAAAACCGTTTTCCATTAAAGTCAAACCGTTTTCAGAACTCGAATTGACTTATTGGCAACAATATGGAATTTCAGTTGAAATACTGAAAAGATACCAGGTTGTCTCACTAAAGGAATTTTATTCCGAAAATAACGAAGGTAAATCTTACAAGCTTACACCCTCTGAAAAAGACCCAATCTTTGCTTATCAGGGTAAACGGTACGTGAAACTTTACCGACCTTTTTCGTCTGTTCGTTTTCAGTATGCCGGCGATTTGGGCGATAAATATTGTTTTGGACTGGAGCAGTTGCCACCTAAAGGAAATATCCTTTTTATTACCGGTGGTGAAAAGGATGTACTAAGTTTGGTCGCTAAAGGTTTTTCAGCAATCTGCTTCAACAGTGAAACTTCCAACATTCCGCAAAGCACAATCCGGAAATTGACTTATCGTTTTAAGCACGTTGTTATAGTGTACGACTGCGACAAAACTGGGTTGGAAGCTTCAGCAAAACACCTACAGCTACTTGCTTCACTTGGAGTAAAACGAATGGTGCTTCCCTTAAAAGGCAGCAAGGAAGAAAAAGATATTTCCGATTATTTCAAAATCGGTAATACAAAAGAATCTTTCCAAAAATTATTCATTCAATTCTTAGACACCATTTATGCAGAAACAATGGCAGTTCTTAAGTCATGCGAAATAGATTTTACTAAACCACCCATATCAGCCGAAATGATAATTTCAATCAATAATGTCCCGCTCGGGACACAAGGCAATTTATGCTGTATAACCGGAGGAGAAGGTACCGGAAAAAGTAACTATATCTGCGCCCTGGTTGCGGGAACTTTGAATACGGAAGACGAAGATATCGATACCTTGGGTACGCGTATCAAACCCAATCGCCAGAAGAAAGCTGTTCTGCTTTACGATACCGAACAGTCAGAACTACAGCTTTACAAAAATACAATGAATAGCCTCAAGCGTGCAAAGCAGAAACATTTCCCCGAGAGTTTCAGGGCGTATTGTCTTACTGGAATGTCCCGAAAGGAACGACTACAAGCAATTATTCAAAGCATGGATAAATTCTTTTATGAGTTTGGTGGAATTCATTTGGTAATTATCGATGGTATAGCCGATTTAATCCATTCAGCCAATGATGAAGCCGAAAGTATCCGGATTGTGGATGAACTCTACCGGTTGGCTGGAATATATCAAACTTGCATTGTCTGTGTGCTTCACTTTATCCCGAACGGGTTAAAGCTCCGAGGACACCTTGGTTCAGAACTCCAGCGAAAATCCGCCGGTATTCTTTCAATTGAAAAAGACGACCAACCCGGAGTTTCGGTCGTAAAAGTGCTGAAAGTCCGTGATGGCAGTCCGCTTGACGTACCGCTTATTCAGTTTGCTTGGGACAAAAAAGAAGAAATGCACGTCTATTTAGGTGAGAAAACCAAGGAAGAAAAAGAAAAGCGTAAAGAAAACGAACTTACAGCCACCGCCAAAACAATCTTTGCACAAAAACGCTACTACACTTATCAGGAACTGACCGATAAGCTGCAAGAATATCTGGACGTAAAAGAACGTACTGCTAAAGGCTACATCAAATTCATGCGTGAAAAAGACATTATCCTCAAAGATCCTTCAAAAGCGAATTATTATGTGATTGGTCATGGGTAAAAATTCTAATTGAAAACCTTTTATAAAATCATAAATGTTTACGAAAATCTAATGAATGTTTAGAGTCTTTGATTTATATTTTAAAAAATTCTAAGGACTATATAAAGTCTGTTGTCAAATAATGTGAGCTGTTGAGTTAAAGAACGAAGTGCATCTTGGAAATAAACTGCATTGTTATTTTTAAGCAAAGCTAGAAATTATAAATATTGTCCTTACTTCAAAAATATTTCTCAAATATGTTTTACTTATAAGTAAAATTATTATCTTTGCAAATCAATTTCAAAAAATGAAATGCAGATTAAAAAAAATAACGCACCTAAGCGGAAACAAAGCCACTATCTATTCTGTTGTAATAGGTGATGGTGATAAATCGTTATATGAATTATTTCTGGCTGAAAATTTTATTTTATACAAAAGTGAAATAATAGACATAAATAAGCGTTTACAAATCATAGGAAAACAAACTGGTGCACGTGATATTTATTTTAAGCTAAATGAAGGTTCACCCGGTGATGGCATTGTAGCATTATATGATGACCAAAAAAAGAAACTAAGACTTTATTGTATTAAGTATGGCACCCAAATAGTCGTAATAGGTGGCGGTGGACCAAAGAACGTTAAATCCCTTCAAGAAGACCCAAAATTAAAAGATGAGAATTATTTTCTAAGATGGCTTTCCCAACAAATAACTTTAAGACAAAACTTCGACTTACGTTTCTCAAAAGATGGACTTGATTTTATAGGAGATCTCGAAATAGAAGATGACAAATAATGACAAATCAAAACAAAATGAACAGCAAGAATCTAATTGTAGAATTACTAGACTCAATTACTCCCGAAGAATCACTGAGAATTGAGAATAGAATGCTTATGGCCGCCAAAATTGACGATGCCATAAACGCAAAAGGCTGGAAGAAAAAAGACCTAATGAAAGCATTGGGAAAAACAAATCAATCTGAAGTCACAAAATGGCTGAGCGGCACTCACAATTTCACTCAAGACCTTCTAACCGATTTAGGACGTGTCTTGAATGTAGATTTCCTTAATCTTGAAAAAAAATGTCCAGTAAAGGACAAGCAGGTATTG
>CAIKVR010000326.1 GCA_903830915.1 uncultured Bacteroidales bacterium | reverse complement strand
TAGGTGAATATATTTCTGATTTCAGGATCAATATTGATTTCAGTTATTTTATCCCATGTATAAAGGTCGTTTGCACTTACATACAAGCGAATTTTTTCGATTTTCACTTTCTTCAGAAGTTTCTGACTGAAACTATAACCAAGTTCGATATTTTTTAGACGGATAAATGAACCATCACGCTGCCAAAGGGTTGAAGCACGGTAGTTATTGTTATTTTGGTCTATGGTTAAGCGTGGAAACAATGCATTATCGCCTCTGTCAACAGTCCAATAGTTATCTTTCACCCATTGAGTTGGTTTCACACCACCATTCAGGAATGGAATAATATTATTGTTGTCGAGCAATGAAATAGAGCGCATAGCTGAGCCCTGAAAAATAACAGAGAAATCAAATCCCTGATAATCGGCATTAAAATCAAATGAATAATACAATTCAGGATATGAAGTATAACCTGATGCAATCCGGTCATTATCATCAATAAATCCATCACCATTCTGGTCTTTATATTTAATATCGCCGGGCTGAACAGCTCCGAACAACTGAGCCGGACTGGCTTTGATATCGGCAGCATCTTTAAAGTACCCAATTGCCTGAAGTATAAACGGTTGACTGATTGGATGTCCCTTGGCATAGAGATAAGTATCGTTGCGAACCGGTTCTTTCATATCAACTATCTCATTGTGAGCAAAGGATGCACGACCACCAATAGTGTAATGAAATTTGCCGATATTGTCGTTGAACCGTATATCTGCTTCTGCACCCATATTTTTGGTTGAACCACCATTCACACTATAAAAGTCGGCACCGATTACACCCGGAATGTAGGCACTTGGATTTACGTAAATATCGTTTCGGAATTCTTCAAATAAATCCAGTGAAAGAGATAATTTTTTGAATAAAACCGCATCAATTCCTGCATTATATTTTAATGCTTTTTCCCATGTTACATTTGGATTAGCCAAACTCGCTTCTCTATACATATTTACAGCATTGTCGAAGTTTGTACCTCCCAACAAATAGCTTCCACTGCCTATATAATACTGATTAAAGATAAAACGACCCACATTACCTACGCGGTCACTTCCGGTCAGTCCACCTGAAACGCGAAGTTTGGCAAAAGTCAGTACCGGATTATCTTTCAAAAATGATTCTTCAGTGGCAACCCAACCGGCAGCCAGTGAAGGGAAAAATCCAAAACGTTTGCCTACGGGGAAATTTTCAGAACCGGAATAAGAATAACCAAATTCAGCCAGGTATTTCGATTTGAAATCATATTTCACACGGCCTAAAACAGATTGTTTAGCAAAAGCAGCATCCGAACCAAGTGCGTTATACAATTCCTGAGTATATAAAGCAGAGGCATAAACATGATGAACTCCGAAAGTTTGTTCGTATTCAACACCGCCGATAAATGTATTTCTGTTCCATTGTGTTCCTGAACCCTGAGTAATTGAAAAAGCATTGTCAGTCGTTCCTTTTACAGTAGAAATGTATGGAATAACTCCTTCGGGAGTTACACCGGGAATAATAGAAGCATAATCCGGAGTCAGTTCAGAATAGGCATATCCGCGGGTTTTATCATATGTCGACCAATAGTTGTTGCTGAAATTTACCTGACCGTAAGCACTTAACCCCTCAAGAAGAAAATCAAGTTTGGCATTCAGTTTCACGTTTGCATCTATAGTCCGTTCATTCACTGTTTTATATCCTTGCTGTAGAATTGAAGCTACAGGATTGGCAGTGTAACCTTCTTTACCGCCCCAATTGCCTTCGGGTGTTTTAACAGGATAGGGATTAAATAATGTCATTGTTTTCCAAAGCGTATTTTCATCAGCATTTGGTCCTGCTTTTTGTTCCATTGTTCCACGAAGCTTGATTTCTGAAGATAGCCAATCGGTAATCTGAACATCCACATTGGATCGGATATTGTAACGCTCTAATGAGAAATTTTGATTCAACATTCTTCGGGAATCAGTTCCCTTGTACAAACCCTGATTATTGAGATAACCTAATGCCACATAGAATTTTGCATATTTATTTCCACCATCAATAGAGAGGCTGTAGTCTTGTGAAAGTGTGCTTGGGTTCAACATTTCATTGTACCAATCTACATTAGGAAATAAATACGGTTGAGTTCCGTTTTTAAAGTAATTCACAATATCCGGTGTGCTGAAATAACCACTTGTAATGGCTTTCCCATCACTGGCTAATGCCGCATTATACATTTCGGCATAATCTCCATTACCCAATAAATTTGGTAAAACACTTGGTTGCTGAACTCCAAAACGAGAATTGAACCGAATGGTATTTTTCTTTGATTCTTTTCCTTTTTTTGTTGTAATTAAAATAATTCCATTAGCTCCGTCTTGTCCGTAAAGTGCCAATGAAGCTGCATCTTTCAATATGCTTACGCTTTCTACTTCGTCCACCATCAGATTTGACCATTTGGTTTCAAATCCGTCCACCAGGGTAATAAATCCATTATCAACAAAAGACTGACGACCACGCAGCAACATGCCTGGATTATTATTTCCCGGAGAACCTGCAGTTTTTTCTACATAAAGTCCGGTAAGCATTCCAATCAAGGTATTTCCCAACGCTGCATTATTTATACTGCGAAGCTTCTCGCCTGAAACGGTCGAAGTTGACGCAAGAGATGTTTTCATGCTGTCTGCTTTTCCATAAGCAACCGGAATAACAGTACCTTTAAATTTACTTGTAAACTGATTATTCTCTGTTTGAGCAGACATAGTTGTTGTCAGCAAAACCAACAGAAAAAAGAGTATCCAGTTTATGTGTTTAAAAATATTTTTATGATTCATAATTCTTGTTTTTTTATTGATTTATGAAATTACCAACCCGGATTTTGACGTAAAAACCCTTTATTTACTTCACTTTGAGGAATAGGATATAAATACATTTTATTATCCCAGATTCGTGTTTCGTATGATTCAATTTTATACGAAATGCAGTTATCATTAGCCATACGACCGGCAATAGTAGTAGGGAAACCTGTTTCTCCGGGAGCTTTATAAGTACCTGTTCCGTTTTCAAAGAAGTAAATTTTGTAGAACTTACCCTGCATAACACCATCATTAGCAGCAATTTTCCAACGACGGACATCAAAAGGTCTATGTTCTTCGGCATACAATTCTACCCCTCTTTCTCTGTGGATTAGCTCTTTCATTTTATCCGAAGTTCCATAAGCCGGATTTCCGGGGGTAAGCAAAGGTAATGCAGCACGAATTCTGATTCTGTTAAGGAAAATAATGATATCTGCATTCGTTGGGTCACATTCGTTTAATGCTTCTACATAATTCAGATATAATTCAGCCAGACGCATTGTAGGCCAGAAAAGATTGCAGGTACCATTTGTAGAATTAACCTGATTGATGAATTTTTTGAAATAGAACCCATTTGGAACTCCTATACCCG
>CAIKVR010000325.1 GCA_903830915.1 uncultured Bacteroidales bacterium | reverse complement strand
TATTTTTTAAATCCATGAAAATTCTAAGGCTCTGCATACTTCCTTTAGTTCCCGCTTTTACTTCTATTGGTAAAATTTGTGAGCCTACCTGAATTATATAATCAACCTCTGCATTACTACTTTTGGCTTCACGATGCCAATAATAAAGATTTTGTCGCTGATAGCATGATGCAGATTTTATTAATTCCAATCCAACGTTTAATTCGGCAAGAGAACCTTTATTTATAGACTCAAAATCATTTTTTAGTAATACTTCCGAAAGTTTCAATCCTAATATACGTTGAAAAATTCCAGAGTCGAAAACGATAAATTTCCGCATCTTTGGATTTATCTCTGCTCCTAATGGAACTCCATTGGCAGCACTATGTGTGACTGGAATAATCATACCTGCCATAGTTAAAAGTTCTAATGCATCTTTAACTTGTATTTGGTTGGCATCCGGCAAAGCTTTATTATATACAAACTTTTGTCCATTCTGTTCTATAACCGATCTGAATACCATACGAATAAGCGATGGTGAAGCCCTCTTTTTATATTTGGCAAAATCGTCTTCGTATGCAGAAATCAAGCCGTCTAGTACTCTTTGACAGGACAATAAATCTCCACCCGAAAAATAACTGGAAATTACTTTCGGCATACCACCCAACACCAAAAACTGCTTATATAATTCCAACGCTTTAGTATGAATTACTTCTGGCAAGGGTTGTTGAGGAGAAGCCTCAGTAATGGTTTTACGTAGTAGTTCTGCATTTGCAGCCCGTAAAAACTCTGCAAATGAAAAGGGATAAAGGAATAATGAACTCACCCGCCCTACTCCGTATGAGGGTAGTTCTGCCAATGCAAACTCCAAAAGTGAACCTGCTGCAATGATATGTAATTCGGAATATTGCTCATAAAAAAAACGTAAAGAAGAGATAGCAGGTAAACAGCTTTGAATTTCATCGAAAAACAAAAGTGTTTCGCCTGGAATAATTGCCGTTTCATAAAGAACAGATAATTTTTCACAAATACTTTTTGGACGCAAGTTTCCTTCAAAAATACTTTTTAATTCGCTATCTTGTTCAAAATTTATTTCTACATAACTCTTAAACTGCTTACTGAAATTCCGTACGACTGATGATTTCCCTACCTGTCGTGCACCCCTAATCAATAATGGTTGTCTTTCTTTATCATTCTTCCAACGGATCAATTCTTCTTCTATATCTCGCTTGTAATATGTCATTTTGCATTGTATTTTTATTGTTTATGCGACAAAGATAAGTATTTTGTAGTTTTTACAAGGCAATAATTGTAATTATTTTCAATTTATACAAGGCAATAATTGTGTGATAATATAATTTATACAAGGCAATGTATGTGAGCATTTTCCAGTTATGAAAGTTATTTAATTCTCAATATCTCAATTTCTATCATAAAGAAATGCAAATTAATTTATTAAATTTCCTATCCTACTTTTTTAAAATTGAAACAAAGAAACCCTACATATAAATATATCCCAAGGATTTGTTTCGATTTACTGATAATAATATAGAAAAAATCGAACCAAATGTTTTACCATTGTTTTACCCATATAAAAAACAAAAGACCTACACTTTCATGTAAGTCTTTCATTTTCAGCAGTCGGGATGACAAGATTCGAACTTGCGACCACTGGTCCCCCAGACCAGTACTCTAAACCGGGCTGAGCTACATCCCGCGGTTTGTTAAGAGCTACAAAAGTAATCAAAAAAAATATTTTGAAGAAATTTCAGGAATAGATTTTTCTGAGATTGTTACAATAGTGGACTAAAAAGACGTGCAATAGATTCATTAAGTTTCTGGCTTCTTTTGCGGTTTGACCATTCTTCAAGAGTAAGTTCATCACAACTAATGATATCATTCAGAAATAGATTTTTCAATTGTTGAGCTGTATTAATATCATAAATAAAGGCATTTGCTTCAAAATTTTGGCCAAAACTGCGCTCATCCATATTACTTGAACCCACTATTGAAATAAAATCATCTATTACAATGGCCTTACTGTGCAAGAATCCTTTTTGGTAACGATATATTTTAACGCCTGCCTCCAGCGTTTTTTCCAGATAACTAGCAGTACTTGCATCGGAGAAACGGGAATCTGATTTAACAGGAATCATCAAACGTACATCTATGCCTGCCAAAGCTGCTATTTGAATACAACTCGAAATTTCATCAGTAGGCATAAAGTAAGGCGAATGAATATAAATGTACTTCGTTGCCGACATAAATGCAGATGCAGTTCCGTGCATAATTGCCGGCCAATCAGAATCTGGGCCACTGCTCACAATCTGAATAAAATTGTTGCTGAACAACGTTGGTTTTGGAAAATACTCTGCACCTTCAATAAGTTTTCGGTCTACAAAATACCAATCATTAATAAACAATTGCTGAAGACCGTGAACACCACTACCTTCTAAACGAAGAAATGTATCGCGCCACTGCCCGAGTTTATTCCCGATATAATAACGATCGGCAATATTTAATCCTCCAATAAATCCAATTTTCCCATCAATTACCACTACTTTCCTATGATTGCGGTAATTGATTTTGTTGGTACGCGATATCTGCCAGCGAAATGGCAAGAATGGGCTCACATACACACCAGCCTCAGTTAGTGATTTGATATATTTTTTGGATAAATCAAAACTTCCCCAATAATCATAAATCATTCGTACACGTACACCCTCAGCAGCTTTTTTGATAAGTAATTCACGTAATTTATTGGAGATATTATCATCATCAAAAATAAAGAATTGAATATGAATATGATTTTTTGCATGGATAATCTCATTAAAAAGAACTTCAAAAGTTTCATTACCAGTTGAAAAGACATCAATTTTATTATTAGGATACAAGTTTGCATTGCAATTGCTATGTAATAACCTGATAAGATTCAAATGCCTTGATTCAAACAAATCTGCATATTTTTCACTCTCAAAAAAATAATTACTTGGTTCATTTATATGTCTGATACTTTTTTGAGAAATAATTTTTTTCTTCCGATAATCTTGTCCGAACAACAAATAAAGCCACATGCCCAAAACTGGTAGAAATACTAATACCAACACCCACGATATTGATTTCACCGGATTGCGGTTTTCTAACAACAACACCGAAATAATTGTAACAAGAGTGTACAAGTAAAGTAATATCAGAACTGTTGTAAATACGTGCTTCATACAGTTTTTTTTCTGTTTTCAAAAGATAACCATTCGTGACCTTCGATTTTTTTTGAGTGAAAAGGTAATTTATTTAAAGTCGGAGCTTTAACTCCATCGCCAATATGAACTGGTGAAATTTCTATGTTGGCTTCGTCCCATAATCCAGCTTCAATAAAACTATTGAGAATACTTGCACCACCTTCTACCATAACGGAATTAATGCCACGTTCATACACTATTTTCAGAATATTTTTCAAAACATGTTCATCGTAAGTTACTTTGATAAATTCCAGGTTATGCTCATTCTCTCTGAATTTTTCAGAAAAAACAAGTGTTGGGATACTTCCATCAAACATATTGAAATCAGAAGGAATCCTCCCTAAACGGTCAATAGCTATGCGTATAGGTGATTTTCCAGACCAGTTACGAACAGTAAGTGAAGGATTATCAAGTAAAACGGTATTTGCTCCAACAAGAATTGACTGATTCTCCGCCCGCATTTTATGTGTCAGTTGTTTGGTAATTGCATTAGAAATCAACAAAGGTTGTTCAGTGTGATGAGTTCGCTTTTTATCAATAAATCCATCGTTTGTTTGTGCCCATTTAAGCAAAACGTAAGGTCGTTTTTGTTCCTGAAAAATAAAAAAGCGTTTATTCAATTCCCAACATTCTTTTTCCATTACTCCGACAACTACTTCAATGCCGGCTTTTCTCATTAACTCCACTCCCCTACCCGAAACCTTAGGGTTTGGATCAAGCGTTCCAATTACAACCTGTGAAATTTTATGTTCAATAATGAAATCCGCACAAGGAGGTGTTTTCCCGAAGTGTGAGCAAGGCTCAAGATTCACATACAAAGTTGATTCCGGTAGCAAACTTATATCCTTAACTGAATTTATGGCATTCGGCTCTGCATGTGCATCGCCATAACGCTTATGAAATCCTTCACCGATTATTTTGTCGTTATGAACCACCACCGCACCAACCATCGGATTTGGTGCAACATATCCCACCCCGTTTTGAGCAAGTTGAAGGCAGCGTTGCATATAGAGCAGCCCTAGACCCCCTGAAGGGAGCATAGTAGAATTAGTCTGTTCTTGTAAATTTGTCATATTCTATTGTTGTTCCCCTTTTTGGGAATTAAGGGGGCTTTTTGTATCTTTGCACCTATGCAAACCGCCATAAAACGAATTAAATCGGAACTCAAAGGACTTTATCCTGAAACCGAAATCCGTAGTTTCAGTCAATTGATGATTGAAAAAGTGACCGGTTTTTCTCGTACTGAAATTATCGTTAACAAAAATACACATTTTTCTGTTGAACAACATCAAGAAATTGAAAGTTTTATCAAAAAACTCAAAAAATTTGTTCCGATTCAATATATTTTGGGCGAAATGGAGTTTTATGGACTCACTTTTAACGTCGACGAATCAGTATTAATTCCGCGTCCTGAAACTGAAGAATTGGTGGATTGGATACAAACGGAAAATGACCGAAGTGCTCAGTTGAACATCCTTGACATTGGAACCGGAAGCGGCTGTATTGCCATCAGTTTGAAACATAAATTTGCTAATGCTATGGTTGATGCTTTTGATATTTCTGACGATGCATTAATTACCGCAAAAAGCAATGCCCTCCGCAACAATCTTAAGGTGAATTTTTCGAAAGTTGATATTCTGAATGCTCCCTATTTTGAAACGAAATGGGATATTATCGTCAGCAATCCGCCGTATGTGCTGGAAAACGAGAAAGCTGAAATACTACAGAATGTTTTAGAAAACGAACCTCATCTGGCATTGTTTGTCCCCGATAATGATCCGTTGCTTTTCTATCGTCAAATAGCACTCTTTGCAAAAAAACATCTCAAAACCGGAGGAAAACTGTATTTTGAGATTAATCGTCAGTATGGAAAAGCAACAATGGATTTACTTGTTGAATTTGGTTTTACTGATATTGAACTACGTAAAGATATTTCCGGCAACGACCGCATGATTAAGGCAATAGCCCCCTAAATCCCCCTTGGGGGACTTAATATTAGTATTGATTATTTAAATAAACTTGATAATTGCTTACTGAAAGTCCCCCTTGGGGGATTTAGGGGGCCGAAAATTTTATATGAAAGACCATCCGTGGATTCATTATTTGCTGTTGCTGTTTGGTGTATTGTGCATCTCGTGGTCGGCTATATTGGTGAAACTGGCCGAAATTAGTGGATTTGGGTCTGGTTTTTACCGTTTGTTTTTTGGAACGGTAGGTATTATTCCGGTGTGGCTCTTTTTTCGAAAGCCAATTACCGACCTGAAAGGAGTGTGGATTGCGATTATTTGCGGAGTACTTTTTGCCTGCGACATTGCACTGTGGAACACCTCCATTATGCTCTCCAAAGCCAGTATTTCTACTCTTTTGGCTAATCTTGCTCCGGTGTGGGTGGGAATTGGTGCATTGCTTTTTATGAAGGAGAAGCCGACACGCATTTTCTGGATTGGTACGGCTATCGCTATTTTTGGAGTGACTATTATTATTGGTCTGAATGAGATTATGCAGGCTCGCCTGAACTTTGGAAACGCGTTGGCTATTTTTGCCAGCATGTTTTACGGAGCTTACCTCATAACCGTCCGCAAAGGGCGTAACTCACTCGACACTTTCTCGTTTACCTCCATTTCTATGATTACAAGTACGGTTGTGCTTGGACTGATTTGCCTCTTTACCTCCACCCCACTGTGGGGTTTTTCCGCCAAAACATGGATTGCTTTAGGTACATTGGGCGTTATTCCACAGGTTTTCGGGTGGCTGGCCATCAATCAGGCTCTCGGACATATCCGACCTACAGTAGCTTCTGCAAGTATGCTTAGCCAAACAGTATTTACCGCCATTTTCTCGGTATTTATTCTGGGCGAAGTGCTGACATTCCACGAAATTGGTGGAGCTGTGGTGGTGTTGGTGGGGATTTATCTGGTGAATAGGAAGTGAAGAATAGTTTCGCGGGTTTGGCGGTTTGTTGGGTTTGTTGGGTTTTTTGAAGACTGAGATTAAAAATCGCAAAACCCTTGTTTAAGGCTGTTGTGGGTTTGGCGGGTTGTAACCGTCTTCTTTTTATGCCGCGATTGGAAATCGCGAAACCCAACATTGGAAATCGAGAAACTTATTCAATTCCCCTCTGCCGCTTCTCTCCATACCGGCAGGGGGAAATGAATTTGTTTACTTTGCTTTGACCTTTATGCCTATGGCTTCGATGGCCTGACTGTCGGCCAGCAATACTTTGGCATATTGGATATACTCCGAGTAGAGCGGGTAAAGTTCGTCGAAAGCGCGATCGCGTGCATCGGTGGCTGCCTGTGCTTCGGCAGTTTCTTTTCGCTGACTTTCTTTAAGTGCCTGCAAGTCGGTCATAGCCTGTTTTTGAGCAGTCACTGCTTCCACCGTTAGTCCTACTGCAGAAGCTTTGGCAAGCAACTCGGGCGCTGCTTCCAGTTGAGCATAAAAATTAGTTACCAAATCCTGCCACGCACCAAAAGCTTTTGGTTTTGCCTCGTCGAGTTTCAGAATGGACTGCGCATGCACATTTCCTTTGAATAGTATTTTTAGCAATCCACGATCTTTTGTAAATACGGCGTCAATCCCGCTGCGTTTAGCATCAAACTTTTCGGTTTCGGCATACTGTTCGGCATATTCTTTGGTTTGTGCCTGTTGCAACGCTTCTAGTTGAGATAATTTCGCTTTCATCCCGTTGATTTTTTCTTCAGTGTAGCCCACTGTTTTCATTACATCAAAAATTTCGGGCAGGGTGGCGTTACCAAATGTAAGTTTCATACGGGTTATCCATTCCGCACTGGATACATAGGCACTTGGTTGAGGTTTAGGTGCCTCAGTAGTGGTATTTTCTGTTGTTCCCATAAAGATAAATTGTTTAATGAATTATATATTTGAATTATTGGAGAGTTTTTTTCGTATGTAACTGCACCGAAATGGATAATCTGCACAGACAATCCATTTCTGACTACAGATTATCGGTTTCTGATGCCTGACATTTCATTTCTGTAGGCTGACTATCCATTTCTGTACGCTTCCGGACGATTTCTAAGGACTGATTCTCGATTTCTATGCATTAATCATCAATTTCGAAGGACTGCTCATCAATTTCTATGTCCTAACCTTCAATTTGTATTTGCATTTTTAACGGCTCAAATATAAGAGGTTAATTTTAAATATGCAATAGGTTAAACTAAAATTGCAAAAAAGGTTTTCAACATTTTTAAAAACGAAATGATACAATTTAAAATAAAGCGGAGAATCGGGCGTTAAGTAATAAAAATAAGTATTAACCCTCTAATCCCCGTAATCATGAAAAGAACAATGTTTATTGTGCTGATAGCTTTATTGGCAATTTCGTGTGCAAAAAAGCAGAAAACCCAAGATGTAAGCTGTATGACAATGGTGGCAGTTGATACTGTGGCTGTAGCTGATGAAGAAATGTATGCCAAGGACGAAATGAAATGTAAAAGTATTGCTCCACCTCCGGCACTGAAAAGCAGTATTAAATTTGAAGCACCACGGGTACATCAAAACAGCAATTCAGCAGAAGCAACTCCCGATGTTACAAAAGAAGTTATCAAAAAGAAAATTATTAAAGATGGCCGTCTGGGGTTGCAAGTGAAAAATTTGCAGTCAGCAAAAAAGCAGATTGACTCGCTTGTGAAAAGTATGGACGGATACTACGCCAACGAAAACCTGCGGAATACAAACAACGAGTCGGGCTACGAGTTGACTATCCGCATTCCGGTTGTGAACTTCGACAAATTCGTGAACTCGACCGAAAAAGGTAATTACAAAGTTCTTTACAAAGAGATTTCTGCCCGCGACGTGACCGAAGAATTTGTTGACCTGAGCACCCGTCTGAATTCGAAGCGAAATGCCCTCGTTCGATACAATGAGATAATGCGGAAAGCAGATAAAATAAAAGATATAGTTGAGATAGAAAATGCAATCCGAAACCTGCAAGAAGAAATTGAAAGCAGCGAAGGCCGACTCCGTTACCTAAACGACTGTGTGAACTATAGCACGCTAAACCTGAGCATCTCCACCGAAAAGGATTTCTCTTTCAAACCAGCAAAAAGGGATAGTTTCTGGGAAAAACTCAAAGAATCGGTTGTGGAAGGCTGGTTTGGATTAGTTGATTTTGTGTTGGGATTGTTCGGAATGTGGCCATATTTGCTGCTGATTATTCCACTGTATATAGTAATTCGCAGATGGATTAAAAACCGGAAATTACGCAAACAACAAAACAAATAAAAGTAGTAGAGACGCTCTAATTCCCCTAAAATCATGATAAGAACAATGTTTATTGTGCTGATAGCGTTATTGGCAATATTCGGATATGTAAATGCACAGGTAAAGAAAACAAGTGCTGATTCTATTGATATTGTTGATATTTCAAAACATGAATCTAACATTCCAACTAAATCCTGTAGTACATTTGGTCCAACAGAAGAAATGCCCCAGTTTCCGGGAGGTGAAGTGGAGTTATTGAAATTTATTTACAATAATTTGAAAAAGCCTTCTATTGATGATGGTTGTCAGGTTATGGGCAAAGTTGTTTGCAGATTTATTATAGATATTGATGGTTCTGTGATACAGCCTGAAGTTATAAGATCGCTTACTTTAAGTTGTGATAAGGAAGCTATAAGAGTAATTAAACTTCTTCCCAAATTTATCCCGGGAAAACAAAATGGAAAAAATGTAAGAGTCTGGTACACTATCCCAATCACCTTTAAATCCGAATAATTAAAATTAAACTTATATCTAAATGAAAGTTCTTTTTATTGGTGGAACAGGCGTTTTAAGTTCAGTTTGTTCGGAGTTGGCAATAAGTCGTGGTATGGAATTATATCACTTAAATCGTGGATTGTGTTCACAAATCCGGTAGGTAGATGGAGTTAAAAACCATAATTTCTGATATTCGGAATGTAAAAGAAACTGCAATAGCAATTGAAAATTCCATACAGCATTATTCGTCCATCGCATACTTACGATAAAACAAAAATACAGGCAATAAGAGGTTACACAGTATTACATCGCATGTTGGAGGGAATGTCCGTAATTTTGCCCGGCAATGGAACTTCTATCTGGACACTAACGTGGAATAAAGATTTTGCAGTGAGACTGGTCAATGTGACTGACCAAAGCAAAGACACAAATATAGGAGATATAAGCAGTATTGTTCGTAAAATAGCTTCTTATTGATTCAGAGTATTATTGTTTATTATTCTTAGGTTCAATAATTTGGGTTCTCCACTCTGACATTGACAAACCTGTTTTGGACTGAATGGCTCGTTTCATAGATTTTATAGAGCCAAAACCTGCTTTTTCTGCCAGTACTTCATACACTGCCTGATTGTCTTCTTTTAAGATTCGTTCAAGCTCATTCAAGCGATAGCCATTTACATAAGCACAAAAATTTTGATTGAACTCCTGATTAATTAATGAAGAAATATAGGTTCTATTAGTGCCAATTATCTGCACAACATCCAGAATGGTTAGCTCGCTATTGAGATATAATTTATTTTCCCCAAACTCAACTTGCATTTTTTGAAGAATCTTCTTCTGATCTTTATTTAATTCTGTACCGAATTTCGGATTGATTTGTATATCCAATTCCACTTCAAACGTGGGATTAATTGCTTTGAGTCTATAACCCATATAACCAATCATATAAAGATCGACGGTAAATAAAATTGGCAGTATAACCAATACAGCTATTTTATTGCCACCAAATAATGCACCGGGAAGTATAATCAACAAACAATTAAATATCAAAAAATAATTCAACAGTTTGGCATTGTTATATTTACCATCCTGCATGTCGGAATAAAATTGTTCTGCTCTGTTTTTATATTTTTGTAATAATAAAGTGCTTCTGATCAGAAAATATATCACTTGTAACTGCACAAAAATTCTAATCACTTTGAGCATTATACTCAGAAACTTAATTTGAGGCAAATTCACATAAGCACTTCTGTCAAATAACCACACTCTATACTCAGCACTTGGTGCAAAGAATACTCCTAATTCATATATCGAAACCAGTACAACAGGAAAGATGATAAATCGGGAATGTGCTTTCCATGAAAACTTTTCGTCTACGGTAAGAAGCCTGAAATATATATGATAGAATGGATAAGCCAGACAACCGCTGTATAAAAAAATAAAATTGTAATAAAAATAGATATCATGAAGCGGTTGGTACAGAAAAAATTTACCTAAAAAAATCGCCACCAGGAGGAGCATGTATTTAGATAAAAATGATCGTGGATTGGAGTGTGTATTTTTGTTGCTGTTCAGCAGGATAGCCCAAAAAATACTTACATATACCGGTAATAAAAGAGCGAAAGTTTCTAACATTTGAAAACGGGCAATTATTTATAAACACCAATCTGAACAAAAAAATGAGAATGTAAACTTTCAACTAAAATTATCTTGGATTTTGAGTTATTGTACCACAGGCAGCATCAATTTCGGCTTGTGGTACCGGCATCAGATTACAGGTTGATGGTTTAAATATCCCCTTTGATATAAAAGCTGTTTCTGCTTTGCCTGTACGAACCATATCCCAATATCGACGACCTTCTCCACCAAATTCAAGGCGTCGTTCCATCATAATATCATTAAACAAAGCTTCGCCTGTACTGTTTTTTTCAGCCAAATGTACACGGGTTCGAACATTATTTAAATAAGTACGGGCTTCAACTTCACCATCACCTGCTGTA
This sequence comes from uncultured Bacteroidales bacterium, assembly GCA_903830915.1. Taxonomy (GTDB): domain Bacteria; phylum Bacteroidota; class Bacteroidia; order Bacteroidales; family Paludibacteraceae; genus Paludibacter. The sequence continues at coordinate 19,807 of CAIKVR010000325.1, read as the reverse complement.
GGATATAATGCACATGCTTCGGCATAATTTAAGTACACTTCCGGTAATCTGATTAATCGTATGTTTGTTCCATTATTACTCCGTATAAGTGAACGTTCATTCGGTTTCAAATAGAATTTCTGATTATAAAAGCCGGTTCTGTTACGTACTAATTTAGCAAAATTAGCAGCAGATTCCCACACCCGTAAACTGTCTGTAGTCAACAAAGTTGCGTGTTTGCGGATACTATCACCTTCGCTTATATACGCCTTTGCCAATCCTAATGTGGGTTGATTATAACCAAAACCATACGTTGTGCCACTGGGCATCATGAGCAGTACATGAAAGTCACCATTATTATTGAGATAAGTCACATTAGAACCACTGGGAGAGTCGTATTGTGTAACTTCGAGAATAGATTCAGAGCAATGTTCGCCGCTTAATTTAAACACATCAGCATAATTTGTAACCAACTTATAATCAGTTTCAGCAAACACTGCTTTCGAAGCTGTTTTGCAGGCATCGTATTTCTTTTCGTAGAGGTAAACACGCGAAAGCATTGCGTTGGCAGCTGCTTTTGTAATTCTACCGGCATCAGTTACGATGTTCAGGGTTGGTTTTGAAGGCAAATAGCCAACAGCATCGGTCAAATCCTTTTCAATCTGTGCATAAACCTTGTCTACAGGAGTACGTGTAAGAGTTTTGTCGTTGATGGTTGGAGTTTTTGTCATTAATGGAACATCGCCAAAGGCAATCACCAATTCGTGATAATAATAAGCCCGAAGAAACAATGCTTCGCCTAATAGTCGGTTTTTGTTTTGGGTTTTAAACAAACCAACATCCATTTTTGAAATTCCATCAATAGCCTGATTAGCTTTATTTACCCCTCTGAATAAAATCCGCCAACGATCTAAAATCCGTCCATTATCGGCCGGATAATTATAGGATTCCATGAGTGCATACGCTTGTACATCGTCGTCGCTGCCACTGTAGGTAGCATCTTCGGATAATACATCTCCAAAACACCAGATTGTACCGGTATAACGATAGTCTTTCAAATCGGAATAGGCAGCAACAACAGACTGAAAAGCATCTGCTTCTGTAACAAAATAATTCTCAGTTGTTAGTGCTCCCAGTTTGGTTTTATCCAGAAAATCATCAGAACAGCCGTAAAACAGCATGGTTGTAATCATTATTCCTACTATCTTAAATTTCATTTCACTTTCATTTTAAAATGTAATGCTGAAACCAGCTACCACAGTTTTTGCTTGTGGAAAAGCTCCCAAATCAACACCTCTACTCAATGTATTTGAAGAAACGAGTTGTCCTATTTCTGGATCAAGACCTGAGTAGTTGGTGAATGTAAGCAAATTGTCGCTCGAAACATAAAACCTCATACTGGTCATATATACCTTCCTAATCATTGCCTGTGGCAGACTATAACCAATTTGCAATGTTTTCAACCGAAGGTATGAACCATCTTCAACGTAACGATCGGAGATACGAAGATTATCATTTTTGTCATTCCCATTCAATCGTGGCATGGTGGTATTGGTGTTGGTTGGTGTCCAGTAATTTAATACATCAACCGATTTTTGTGTAACATCAGCTTCACTATAGGTATAATAACGCATAGCATTAAAAATATCGTTCCCGTAAGTTCCTTCAAAGTTTGCCGAAATATCAAAATTATTGTATTCTAAATTTATGTTAAAGCCATAATAGAACTTAGGAATTGGATTGCCAATAAGTGTTTTATCCAATTCGTTTAAAACTCCATTTCGGTCATTATCAACAAAAATAACATCTCCTAGACCGGCATTGGGTTGGCGGGTTTTTAAGTCGAGTAATTGCTCTGGTGTTTGTATCAGACCGTTGGTTTTATATCCCCAAAATGCACCAATCGGATTTCCAACCTGAGTATATGTTGTGTATCCATTACGTATGGCAACGCCGGGTTTTGCATTTCCACCACCTAAACTCAACACTTCGTTTTTAATGGTTGAAATATTCGCACCAATGCTATAATGAAGGTTTTTACCTATTTTATCTTTCCATTCCAGTTGTCCTTCAATTCCTTTGTTGTTTACTGAACCAGCGTTGGTAGTAGGACCGGACTCATACCCCAGAAAATTGGGTATTGGTTCTACTATCAACATATCGTTCGTAGTCCTGTTGTAATAATCAGCCGATAAGGTCAACCTGCCATTAAAACATTCTATATCTATCCCGAGATTAGTCGATTCCGTAGATTCCCATTTGACATTGGCATTGCCCAAAGCTATTGATGTCACTCCCTGATAAAGTGTTTCGGGAATCCCAAAAAGGTATGAATATTGTGTTGCTGAAGTCAATACACTTTGATAGGCATAATTTGCAATGTTTTGGTTTCCCGCTTTACCCCAGCCAAGCCTGACTTTAGCTGTATTTAGGATGTCCTGATTCCAGTTTTTGAAAAATGATTCGTTATTTACTTTCCATGCTAGTGCCAATGAAGGAAAATTGCCGTATTGGTTTGATTTGCCAAATCTGGAAGACCCATCGCGCCGAATAGTTGCTGTGGCTAAGTATCTGTTATCGAAACTGTAATTGATCCGTCCTATATACGAAATCAAAGCTGATTCGGCAGCTGTGCCATTAGCAGTAGCTGAAGTGCTGTTGGTAGCCGCATCGAGGTATTGCATATCAGGATTATTATTGGGAGTATTAGCTTTGCTGCCAATCAGATTTTCGTAACGGGTTTGCTCGGCAGAATAGCCCAATGTAGCACTCACAACATGTATAGTATTAAAGGTGTGATTGAAGTTTAAGGTGTTTTCCGAAATAAGATTGTTCGTGAGCGCATATCCACGGGTTACTAAACTTGCTGCATTACTCTGTGCATTACTTACATTATAGGTTGGTTTGAAGTCGTATGAATCGTATCGATTGTAATTCATACCCAGTGTGGTTTTGAAGTTTAACCCTTCTGCAAGCTCGGCAATACAGTACATGCTACCAATAATAGAAAGATTCTTTTCGTTACTGAATGTGTAATCTATTGCTGCAACAGGATTATAATTATTGCTGTATTTTGAGTATCCATAACTGCCATTAGTATTATAAACAGGCACTACCGGCTCCACTATCATTGCGTTATTGATTATACCAAAGGTGTAATCGTTTTCAAGTATTTTATCACGGGAAGAACATGAAACCGAAGTGTTAGTTCCAATAGTAATAATTTTGTTCATTTTACGCTCTAAATTGATACGAACATTTTCCCGTTCGAAATCAGTTTTCCTGATGGTTCCTTTTTGATTGAGATAGCCTAAACTCAGATTGTATGTAAAATCTTTAATACCACCGGCAAAGCTAACATTATGGCTTTGAATAGTTCCAACCTGACTAATTTCTTTTAACCAGTTTGTTGAAATGGAAGGATTGGCATTGGCTAGATTAATCGGGGTTGTACGGGTAGTATTGATGGCTGTTTGTACATCGTACCATTGTTGTCCGGTAAGTAACTTTGTATCAGTATTTATTCGTGAAGTACCATAATAGGTGTTTAGCGTAATAACATCTTTGCCTTCGATACCATGCTTCGTGCTAATCATAATCACACCATTAGCTCCACGCGAGCCGTAAATGGCTGTTGCCGAAGCATCCTTGAGTATTTCTACACTACCAATTTCAGACGAGCTCAGATAACCGATATCGTTTACCGGCATTCCATCCACCACATACAGTGGGCATGGATCGTTAATAGTGCCAATTCCACGAATTCGCACACTTACCGAACTTCCGGGTGAACCTGAATTTGAAGTAACCATCACACCTGATGCCAGCCCCTGTAGTGCCTGTGACACATTTGCAACCGGTTTACGAATGATGGCATCTGCTTTTACTGTGGAAACTGAGCCTGTAATATCTGACTTTTTTACTGTACCGTAACCAACTACAACAACTTCGTCCATTTGTTTCGATAATTCATTGAGAACTACGGAAATATCTTTTTCTGCACTAATCTCTACCGTTTTATCGGAGTAACCAATGTATGAAAATTTTAATTTGTCGGAATTTGATGGAGCGGAGAGCGTCCATTTACCTGATATGTCGGTTATTGTTCCTGTGGTAGTTCCTAAAACAAATACGTTAACCCTATAAGGGCTTCACTTTGTTGATTTTTGACGATTCCGGACAATAATTTGGATTGAGCTTTTATAAATAAGGGGAAAATCAAGAAGGTAATTAACAATGACATTCGGGCTGAGAAATAGGAAACTGTTTTTACTATTCTTATATGATTCATAGACTGAAGATAGTTAAAACTATTATTCATTTTTGTATTGTAAAATTTATCTGCGTAAATACATGAATAGAATTGTTAGATTTTATCCCTTAATTTCATTAATACAGTATTTCTGAATAGATAATAGTACACTTGAACTTATTCAAAAATAATTGCTGAGTTCCAAGCTTATGATTTATTGTAGTATTTTCTTTTACAAAAATAATATATTTTCTTGACTTTGCAACCTTAAACACAAAGTCTTTCACAGTCTTGTAACATGTAATAAGTGTTAAAACATTATAAATGTATGTTTTGGACTGTCATTTTGTACACTTTGTCCCCTTTTCTTTACACTTTGGCAACTATTCTTTTCCTTTTGTCCCAGTATCAGATTTATGTAGTATTAATTTTGTAAGGTTGAATTCTGTCAAAGATAGAGATTTGTCAATCACATGGCAAGTGGTGAACAAAAAATTATAATATTAAACAACCACCCCCAAAGGAGGTGGTTGTTTAATTGTTTTTTTCCATTCAGAAAAGTTTAATCCTGTTTTAGAAAAAATGGCACGTTTCATTGAATTAATTGATCCAAAGCCACCTTTTTCGGCAAGTTCTTCAATTTTTAGATTGGGATATTCAATAATAACTTGTTTCAAATCTTCAATTCGGTAACCATTTACAAAAGAACAAAAATTTTGATTGTATTTTTGATTTATAATCTGTGAAATATATGTTCTGTTAGTGCCAATTGCTTCAACCACATCCATAATATTTAACTAACTGTTTAGGTGCACTTTTCTATTTTCAAACACTTGAAGTAGCTGTTACAAAAGCCCTCGGAAGTACAACCAGTCTGACTGTAACTTCAAACAGCACTTGGACTGCAACTTCCAATCAGAGTTGGTTAACCACAACTTCGGGAAGAACTGGAGATGGAACGATTAACTTTGTTACCTCATCAGCCAATCCGTTTATAACTACCCGTGTGGCAACAGTGACAATAACTGCTCCCGGAGCCTTAAATAAAACCATCACTGTGACACAGGCTGTAGGTGATGCTACATTGTCGGTCTCTGGAAACACTGCAATAATAGATATAATGGCAAATAATACAGGCTTTATTAATGTGTCTTCAAACACAACATGTACTGCTGTTTCAAGTGAAAGCTGGTTAAATGTAAACACTAATGTTATCGGAAATGGAAAACTTACGTTTACCACCTCAAATACAACCGATGCCAATAGGCAGGCAATAGTTACAGTTTCCGCCCCGAATGTTTCAGATATCATTGTATATGTAAATCAAAAATGGGCTGTAAATACAAATAAGTACCAACTCAATATGACTGTAACTTCCATTGTATTTGTTGATGACTTGGAATATAAGAGAAATGATTTGCAAATTATTGCTTATATTGGAGACGAATGTCGTAGAATAACTGATTTGAAATATATAGATGTTTATCAACGCTAAATGGCTTTCCTGACGATTTGGGTAATGGTTCGGATGTGAATAAAGTAATAACTTTCAAGTGTTACAATAATATCGAAGAAAAACAATTTACTGCAATTAATCAGTCACTAATATTCATTCCTGAAGTTATAAAAGGAACCCCGGTAAATCCGTATTCAATTAATCTTGTTCAAAAAGTAACTGCTTTGAATAACGATGTTGATATAAAAATTGAAATTTATCCAAATCCTGTAAAAAAAGTTTTGCACGTAATTGCGATGTTCTCGGAATCCAACAGCTTGATATATTTGATACAATGGGGCGTAAATTAAGCTGAATGAACCTCACAAATAATACCGATTATGATGTCAGCAATTTGACTTCAGGTGTATATTTATAGAGAATTAAACATAAGGACAAGAATACTTTAAAAAATTTATTTGCAAAGAATAATCTTATTGAATACTCCAAAGACATTTCTTAAATATTTTAGAGGATTTATCTCTTAAACCGATTCGGTAATTTTCACTTTAGAGGTTAGGTGTCTTCATTACATTCATCATAGTCAACATCTTATTTTCCGTTTCCGTCCATTCATTTTCGGCAACTGATGATGCTGTAATGCCAGCTCCGCTATATAACAAGAATTGATGATCAAACAGTTGAAGACACCGAAGGTTTACAAAGATATCGGTTTTTTCATTGATGTTGATCGGACCCAAAAAGCCGGTATAATAACTTCGGTCATGCTGCTCGTTAGCTAGAATAAAAGCTTCAGCCTCTGCTTTAGGTAAACCACCGACCGATGGAGTGGGATGTAAAGCCTGAAGAAAATCGCCTAAACGACTAAATTCATTTTGACGAAACTCAAAAGCCGTTTTTAAATGAACCAGATTTGCTGCCTGATAATTCATTGGTCCGGTTTTGTTATAGTGGCTTATACCCAGCAATTGCAAGGTTTTTTCTACAAATCCTGTTACAATTTCCTGTTCCTCAATCTCTTTTTGTGCCCATTGATATGCACTAATTTCTTTGTCTGCGGCCACCTGAGTACCTGCCAACGAAACTGTTTTTATAATTTCATCCTCAACTGTGAGTAGCGGCTCAGGCGTAGCTCCCATCCAGCAACCCACACCCGGAAGCTGCAAAGCATACACCATAGCTTGAGGATATTTTTCACATAATTTCTGAAAAAACACTTCAGGTTGAAAGTCATCGGGCAATTGCTCCTGCCGCACTTTCGAAAGTACAACTTTTTGAAAATCACTGGCTTTAATAGCATCAACAGCCCTGTTTACATTGCCGGTAAACTCTTCAGCAGTTGTTGTAGAAATAGTATTTTTAGCTTTTTGCAGGTCAATGAACAGATTATTTTCAGCTAGTTTTTGAATATAAAGGTCTGCAATGTCGTCCGAAAAGAACACACAATCCGGTTTTAGAAAAAAAAGGTTATAAGCCTCCGTAACTGTAAATGGCGCTATAATAAAGCCGGTTTTGCTATCAAGTCCGGCTAGTGAATCGTGTTTTTCGGGTAATGAGTGATGTTGAATGAGGGTAATAATCTCTGTTTCGAAAGGTAACCTATATGAAACAAACGGTATGTTTTGTTTGAAAAGTACCTTTTGAAGTTTTAATAATTGTCCGTTTTTTGTTTCAGTTGTCATTTTTTCAGTGGAACAATACGATTGGTAAGTCTACAAAGTGATATGAGTTTGCCTGTTTTATCTTCCACACGAATTTCCCAGACATGCTGTGTAGCTCCACGATGAATGATGGTTCCAATACCAAAAACTTCATTTTCACTTGTGGTTGCTACATGGCTGCCACTTATCTCAACACCGAGCACTGCAAATTTACTAATATCAACCAACATTACAGAGCCGGCACTACCCACTGATTCAGCCAGTGCCATCGTGGCACCACCGTGGAGTCGTTTCATGGGTTGGAAAGTCCGCACATCAACCGGCATTTTTGCCACAATATGACCTTCGGATGCTTCAATATACACAATGTCAAGGTGTTCCATTAAAGTTCCTTTCGATATTTTATTCAGAATTTCACAATCCATACATGTTTTGTTTGATAAGAATGCAAAGATAATAAATTATCTTTCCCTCTGTTTGTTTCCCGTTTTCAAATCTTCTCACATTAATTAATTCAAAAGTTGTTAGATTTCAGCAAACAACAAAAATAACTAAATTCGACTAAAAACTGAAAGTTTAAACAGTCATTAATTGACTATTTGTTGTTGTTGAGTAATTTAAGTGTAGTTTATAGGAAATATGAAAATAAAATCCTAATTTTGCAACCCATTGGTTCGGTTAAAACAACTTATTCAGGAATAGCTAAAAATCAGAAAATTATCAGGTTTTCCAACTACCAGAACTAATTATTGAATAGAGTTTGATTTCTTATATGATAAAAAAGATTCTTTTTATAATCTCAATTATATTTTCCATTCACAACGGATTTGCCTGTACCAATTTTTTGGTAGGTAAAGCTGCTACCCTCGATGGTTCAACGCTTATTTCGTATAATGCCGATTCATATTTTCTTTTTGGTGCATTATATCATTATCCTGCAGCAAATTATCCTCCTGGAACTATGCTCGATATTCATGAATGGGATACTGGAAAATTTCTTGGAAAAATAAAACAGGTTGAACACACCTATTCTGTTATAGGAAATATGAACGAACATCAGCTAAGTATTGGAGAAACCACATTTGGTGGTCGTCCAGAATTGGTTGATACAACAGCTATTATGGATTATGGCAGTCTTATATACATAACCTTGCAGCGTGCAAAAACAGCCCGTGAAGCCATTAAAGTAATGACTGATTTAGTTGCAGAATATGGTTATTATAGTGAGGGTGAATCTTTTTCGATAGCCGACCCCAATGAGGTTTGGATTATGGAAATGATAGGCAAGGGTGCTCATAATAAAGGTGCTGTTTGGGTTGCACAGCGCATTCCCGACGATTGTGTATCAGCTCATGCCAATCAGGCCAGAATAACTACTTTCCCTTATGATGATAAAAATGTGTGTATGTATTCAGAAGATGTAATTGTTTTCGCCCGTGAAAAAGGTTATTTCAAAGGCAGAAACAAGGATTTCAGTTTCTCAGATATATATGCACCACTCGATTATGAAGCATTACGTATCTGTGAGGCACGTGTATGGGCATTTTTTAGAAAATTGGATCCATCCATGAATAAATATATTTCGTATGTTAAGGGTGAAACCCTTGAACGTATGCCGCTATGGATTAAACCTACTGTCAAACTTACTGCACAAATGCTCAAAGAATCTATGCGCGATCAGTACGAAGGAACTGAATTTGATATGACTAAAGGTATTGCTGCCGGGCCATTTGGAAGTAAACTGCGATGTAGTCCACTTGCATTCAAAGTAGATAGCGTGGAATATGTTCATGAGCGGCCTACTGCCACACAACAAACCGGTTTTACTTTCGTGGCTCAAATGCGTAGCTGGATGCCTGATTATATTGGCGGGATTCTTTGGTTTGGCGTTGATGATGCTGCCACAAGTCTCTATGTACCAATGTATTGTGGCATTAATCGTGTCCCTGAATGTTTCAGGCCAGATAATGGAAGTTTACTGGAATATTCAGCAACTTCTGCGTTCTGGATCTACAATTGGGTGGCAAATTATGCTTATGGCAAATACTCATATATGTATCAGGATATCAAAAAGGTACAATCGAAGTGGGAAAGTGATTTTAGTGCATTAGTCCCTGCAATTGATAAAGTTGCAATTGGAATGTCAGAAGTCGAAGCACGTGGTTTTTTAACTGAATTTAGTATCACTCAGGCTGAAAATTCAACTAATGCATGGAAAAAACTTGGCGAATATCTGTTGGTTAAATATATGGATGGCAATATTAAAAAAGAAAAGGACGGAAAGTTTGTTCAAAATGAAGCTCACATACCCCCCGGAATTATTCGTGCAGGTTATCCTGATGAGTTTTTACGAAAAATGATAAAAGAATATCCTGGTTTCAAGGTGAAAACGGCAGAGGAAATGAAAAACAGAAAATAATTTATAAAAAGGAAGAATCGGAAAGAAGATTCTTCCTTTTCTATTTTAAGGATTAAACCTTTTACACTCTGAAAGTGTTATATTTGAAATGTTTTAAAAATCAAGTATATGAAAATTGTGATATTCGGAGCAACAGGAAAAACAGGTAAATTGCTTACAGAACAGGCGCTTGCGAAAGGTCATCAGGTAACAGTCTACGTTAGAAATCCTAATGCAATAAGTATTCAGAATACAAATCTTAAAATAGTTGTAGGAAATCTGGATGAAAAACTAAAAATTAAAGATGCACTTTCAGGAGCTGAGGCATGTTTTTCAACACTTGGTGGCAATTCACTTACAAAACGTTCACATGAACTTGTATCAGGAATTGATAATATAGTACGTGTTGCAGTAGAGGAAGTTGTTCCACGTTTTATTTATTTATCGAGCTTTGGCGCAGGAGACAGCAAGAAACTGATGCCTGCAATTTTGAAGTTTTTTATGGTAGATTTATTTTTACGTGTACCACTTGCCGACCACAATATTAACGAACAACGCATCATGAACAGCAAACTGCAGTGGACTTTGGTGCGTCCGGGTGGTTTGACCCAAGGACCTTTGACAGGAAATGTAAGTCATGGAACTGAAGCTTTCAAACAAGGTAAAACCAGTATTTCAAGAGCTGATGTAGCAGCATTTATGCTTGCTCAGTTGCAAGATTCCACATATAATAAAAAAGCTGTCTGGCTGTTCGAAAAATAATTATTCTTCAAGCCAGCGTTTGGTCAGGTCACTGAAACTATCAATACGGCGATCGCGGAAAAATGGCCACATACGACGAACGGTTTCAGAACGTTCCATTTCGATGTTAAAAACGATATTTTCTTCTTTATAATCTGAAGCTTGAACCAGAATTTCAGCTTGCGGTCCTGCCACAAAACTGTTTCCCCAAAACTGAATACCGTTTGTTACACCTGAAGGATCAGCTTCGTAACCGGTTCTATTGCAGGTAATAACGTGAAGTCCATTGGCCACAGCATGTCCACGTTGGACGGTAATCCAAGCTTCTTTCTGCCGTTGTTTTTCTTCGTCAGTATCGGTGCTTTCCCAACCAATAGCGGTAGGATAAATCAGCAATTCAGCTCCTGCCATAGCCATTAAGCGCGCAGCTTCGGGATACCACTGATCCCAGCAAACCAATACACCCAGTTTTCCAACAGAAGTCTGGATAGGTTCAAAGCCCAAATCGCCGGGCGTAAAATAGAATTTTTCGTAATATGCCGGATCATCCGGAATATGCATTTTGCGGTATTTACCGGCAATAGTTCCATCTTTTTCGAGTACCACAGCTGTGTTGTGATACAAGCCTGCAGCACGTTTTTCGAACAATGAAAGCACAATAACAACTCCTAATTCTTTTGCTAATTTGCCAAATTCTTCAGTCGATGAACCGGGAATAGTTTCAGCTTGTTCAAAAACCACAGGATCTTCAGTCTGACAGAAATACAAACCGTTATGCAGCTCCTGCAAAACGATTAATTCAGCACCTTGTGAAGCACAATAGCGAATATTTTTCTGAAGTTTTTCCACGTTTGCAGTGCGGTCATCTATGTTGGATTGTTGAATTAATGCTATTTTCATAAATTAGTCATATTAAAATCTTTGTTCTTGGCTCATTATTCTAATGTCTGTTTTGGATATTGCATTGTCACACAATGAAGCGAGCCATGCTGCTTGATTAAAGCATTACAATTTATACCAATAATTTCTCTGTCAGGAAAAGCTTTTTGCAATTGTTCTTTTGCAATTTCATCCTTCGGGGAATTATACGCTGGCATTAATACTGCTCCATTGATGATTAAAAAATTAGCATAAGTTGCCGGAAGTCGTTCACCTTCATAATAAACTTCATCGGCCATTGGAAGTGGAATAAGCCTATAATATCTTCCCTCCGGAGTTTTAAATTTACGAAGTTCTTTTTTCATTTTCTTTAATTCAAGGAAATGCTCATCCGCTTCATCTTCACATCTAACATAAGCCATCGTACTTCTGTCGCATAGTCGTACCAATGTATCCACATGGCTGTCGGTGTCATCTCCGGCCAGATAACCGTGATTTAGCCACAAAACCTGCTTCAGTCCAAAATACTCTTTCAGTTTTTCTTCAATATCATCTTCGGACAGATTGTTGCGGTTGTCAGAAAGTAAACATTCGGCAGTTGTCAACAAAGTCCCTTCGCCGTCCGATTCTATGCTGCCACCTTCCAGAATAAAGTCATAACAGTTCTTATGACCTGCATCACCAAAAATTCCGGCCATATAGAGCTTACGGGTAATCAAATTATCATAATTTGCAGCAAATTTCATTCCCCAGCCATTAAAAGTGAAATCGTAAACCACCGGTTTGTCGTCTTCAAAAACGGTTATTCCGCTATGGTCGCGCGCCCAGGTATCGTTGGTTGGCATTTCTGCAAAGGTGATTTTATCCAGTTCATCTTCCGTGAAAAAACATTCCACTTCCTCGGCATCCACACATACAATCAAGAGTTTCTCAAACCTGAGAATGACTTTAGCAATGTTCACGAAACATTCGTTCACTTCGTCGAGCATTTCAGCCCAATCGGTTTCGGAATGTGGCCAGGTAAGTTGAACAAATTCCTGTTCATCCCATTCAGCGGGTAAGTTCTTCATAAGCCCCTAAATCCCCTAAAGGGGACTTTTTAGTTGGTAATCTTGATTATTCTCTGCAAAAATACAAAAAAAAAAGCTCTTGGCTCAATTATCATTGCTTTTGACTATTTTTGCACACTCAAAAAATCAAATTTTAAAATCCCCTTTAGGGGTTAGGGATCTATGAAAGATATTGTAATTTTATATTCAGGCGGAATGGACAGTTCTGTAGCACTTTATGAACATGCCGACCGCATTCGACTGGCACTCACATTTAATTATGGGTCAAAACATAATCTGCGTGAAATTGACTATGCAAACAGAAATTGTGAAGCGTTGGGCATTGAACATCATGTAATTGACCTTGATATGAATAAAATGGGTTTCGTGTCCGATTTACTGCAATCGGGAGGCGAAATTCCAAACGGTCATTACGAAGATCAGAACATGATTAAAACGGTTGTTCCTTTTCGTAACGGCATTATGTTGAGCATTGCAGCAGGAATTGCCGAAAGCATTGGCTGTGATAAACTTATGATTTCGAATCATGCCGGCGACCATGCCATTTACCCTGATTGTCGCGAGGAATTTATCCAGACGATGAGTCATGCAATCAGCCTTGGAACATACAATCATTGCGAAATTATGGCACCCTACACCAATCTCTCAAAACGCGAAATTGCGTTGATTGGCAAGGCAATCGGAGTTCCATTTGAAGATACCTACTCATGTTATAACGGTCATGAAGTTCACTGTGGAACTTGCGGGACCTGTACTGAGCGCAAGGAAGGACTTGCCGGATTTGATCCGACTATATATCAAAAGTGAGAGAAAACGATTCAAACTATCGGCTGAGAGTTTGAATCGTTTGGAGAGGTTGGAAAATTTAAAATCTATATCCAAAAGAAATATTAAATCTCACGTCAATTCCTCCTGAAGGCAAATAATCAATAACTTTTGTCCTTTGATTAGTTGCAATAATATTGTCGCCAATTAAACCTAATCCACCATAAACATCAACTAAAAAATGTTTACCCATCATTTTTTCAAAACCTAATTCAAATCCATATTTTAACTGAGTGCGATTCACTTCATATTGATCTAAATTATTTGAACCTAAAACTTGTAAGGTTGAAACAGCATCCCACGATGAGAATCGTGTTGAATTATATAACCCGAGGAAAAAACCATCCATTGCTTTATCTGATGCAGCATACCAACGAATTTCAGGATCCAAGGCAAATCCTCCTTTAAATCCATCGCCGCTACTTGGTGGATAAGCAAACGAAGCCAATAATGGAGGAAAAACAATTGGTGCTACGCCTAAACCTACTGTGAAATGAGGACCAATAGTTCTTTCAAAAGAAATTCTAACAAGTTGACCTTGGAGAAATACAATCGGAGTAATTTTAACAACATTTTTCATTGACAGTGATGAGTTGCCCATTGATTTTACTGAGTCATTTTGTGTCCTGACTACATTGCTTTGCGAAGATAAATTAAGCGTTAATAACGCTACAATAAATAAAACACTAACTTTTTTCATAAAATTGTTTTTTTGTTTTTGTGCTTACTCATAAGCTTTTCAGCATCCGCTCCCTACTTTATTTTTGACTGTTCAAGTTTTTCCATTTGTGAATTTTTTAGTTTTTTTGAATAAAAAAAAGCGTGGAACTAAACTTCCTCGCCTTAAAGGTACCGCCAAGCACCCTGTACACGAATAAGAATAGCCCACGCCGTTGGCGTGAGCGTCTTACTTATTACTTTGTGTACTTTAAAAATTGGCGGTTTTATAAGGCAAAATAAAAGCTAACGCTTACGAAATATGAAATGCAATTGTCGTTACAATTGACTATTTAATACAATGAGATGCAAAAATAGATAATTTATTTCACATTTTATTTAAACAGCAAAAATATTTTAATAACTGAAAATTCATTACTATTTTATAGAAATTAGAGATAATTAAATTAAGTTGATATAAAAAAATATGTGATAAACTACTGCTAATCAATTTAATACTTGAAATTTGTGCCTAATTTACTGTTTCATGGGTAAAAATAATCTATCAAAATATAAATACTGAGTCACTTTTGCTGTTGAATCAAAAATGAATTATCTTTGTAATCAATAAATATATTAACACGTAAGGTATATGCAAACTTTAATATTGAACGGTGAATCTGCCGGAGACATTAAGCTTATTGCTGAAATTGCAAAAAAAATGGGCTTGAAAGCAAAGATACTTTCTGAAGAAGAAAAGGAAGATATCGGTATGTTGAATGCAATTAAAAAAGGGAGAACTAAAAAGTATATCGATACTGAAAGTTTTATTTTAAATCTTAGAAAATGAAACTTCTAATTGATAAATCTTTTGAAAAGGATATTCATAAAATAGCAGACAAAAAACTACTAAATTCAATTGCCGACTGTATTGAGGAAATGCAACTCAAAAGCAAATTATCTGAATTAGTCAATTGTGAAAAACTGAGTGGTAGTAAAAACTGCTATCGAATTAGAATTGGGAACTATCGTTTAGGTTTTATTTTCGAGAACAATACGATTGAACTTGTTCGTTTTCTGCATCGTAGTAAAATGTATGATTTATTCCCTTAAAGAAAACCTAACTTCAAGCAAAAAATTCAAACGATAAATTATAGAATATGGGAAAAGTATTGATTATCGGCGCCGGAGGTGTTGGAACCGTTGTAGTTCACAAAGTGGCTCAGAATCCGGATGTATTTACTGAAATCATGTTAGCCAGTCGCACTAAATCAAAATGCGACGTAATAGCTTCGGACGTACAAAAACGTTACGGAGTGCAAGTTAAAACTGCACAGGTTGATGCCGATATTGTTCCGGAACTGGTGACTCTGTTAAACGATTATAAACCGGAGTTGCTTATCAATGTGGCGCTTCCATATCAGGATCTGACCATCATGGATGCCTGCCTGGAAGCGGGTGTAAACTACATGGATACAGCTAATTACGAACCCAAAGACAAAGCTCACTTTGAATACAGCTGGCAATGGGCGTATAAAGAAAAATTCGAAAAAGCGGGTTTGACTGCCATTCTTGGTTGTGGTTTCGATCCGGGTGTTACCAGCATTTACACAGCTTATGCGGCGAAACATTATTTCGACGAAATTCACTACTTAGATATTGTGGATTGTAATGCCGGCGACCATGGAAAAGCATTTGCTACCAATTTCAATCCCGAAATCAATATTCGCGAGGTTTCTCAGCGTGGAAAATACTGGGAAAACGGTGAGTGGGTTGAAACTGAACCACACGAAATTCATAAACCACTGAACTATCCTGAAATTGGCCCGAAAGAATCGTATGTTATTTACCACGAGGAACTTGAATCGTTGGTAAAAAACTTCCCTACTATCAAACGTGCCCGTTTCTGGATGACATTCGGTCAGGAATACCTGACTCATTTACATGTAATTCAGAATATTGGTATGGCTCGCATTGACGAAGTGGAATATAACGGACAAAAAATCGTTCCTATCCAGTTCCTGAAAGCTGTACTTCCAAATCCCGGCGATCTGGGCGAAAACTATACCGGTTGGACTTCTATCGGTTGCCGCATCAAAGGGATTAAAGCTGGTAAAGAGGTGACTTACTATGTGTACAATAACTGTAGCCACGAAGCTGCTTTCAAAGAAACCGGAACACAGGGTGTAAGCTACACTACCGGAGTTCCTGCCATGATTGGCGCCATGATGTTTATGAAAGGTATCTGGAAAAAAGCCGGCGTATACAATGTCGAAGAATTCAATCCCGATCCGTTTATGGAACAACTGAATATTCATGGTTTGCCATGGGTGGAGCAGCATAATATTGATTTGGAATTGTAAAATTCAAATTTTATTTTTGGTAGAGACGCAATGCATTGCGTCTCTGCGTGTTTTTAATCATTATCTTTGCATTCATAATTAGACAAATGGATTACACAAAAATTCCTTCTCCCTGCTACGTTCTCGATGAACAGGCATTCCGCATGAATCTGGAACTGATTAAATCAGTAAAAGACCGTGCAGGAGTGGAAATCATTCTGGCATTCAAGGCTTTTGCCATGTGGAGTGCTTTCCCCATTGTGCGCGAATATATTCCATATTCCACTGCCAGCTCATTGGCCGAAGCGCGACTGGCTTACGAGGAAATGGGCAGCAAAGCGCATACTTACGGACCTGCTTATACCGACCGTGAATTTCCCGAAATTATGGGTTGCAGCAGTCATATCACTTTCAATTCACTGCAACAATTCGAACGCTTTTATCCGCAAACGCAGTTCGAAAATATCTCCTGCGGATTGCGCATCAATCCCGAATTTTCGGATGTGGAAACGGATTTATACAATCCATGTGCGTCAGGTTCACGTTTAGGTATTGTGGCTGATTTATTGGGAGATAAATTGCCCGAAGGCGTGGAAGGTCTTCATTTTCACACACTTTGTGAATCGAGTTCTTTCGATTTAGAAAAAACACTGGCAGTTGTAGAAGCTAAGTTTGGAAAATACTTTCCGCAGATTAAATGGCTCAACATGGGCGGCGGTCACCTGATGACCCGAGAAGGTTATGACGTGGAGCATTTGATTGCTCTGCTGAAAAATTTTCAGGCAAAACATCCGCATCTTCAACTCATTCTGGAGCCTGGAAGTGCATTTGCTTGGCGAACCGGTGTGTTGGTCTCAAGTGTTATTGATATTGTTGAGAATAAAGGAATTAAAACCGCTATGCTCGATGTTTCATTCTCGTGTCACATGCCCGATTGCCTCGAAATGCCTTATAAACCTGCCATTGTTGGAGCGACCGATGCAATTGCTGGCAAACCAACTTATCGCATGGGTGGGAATAGCTGCTTGTCCGGTGATTTTTATGGTGATTGGTCATTAGAACACGAACTGAAAATCGGTGACCGAATCGTTTTTGAAGATATGATTCATTATACAATGGTGAAAACCACTATGTTTAACGGGGTTTCGCATCCCTCTATTGGCATTTGGACAAAGGAAAACGAGTTCAGACTTATCAGGGAATTTGGTTACAATGATTATAAAAACCGCATGTCATGAAGTTGGAATTAAGAATCGATTGGAGTGAGTTGGATGTGTTGGGTCATGTAAATAACCTGCAGATAATGAAGTATGTACAGGCTGCCCGCGTAAATCATCTGGAACAGGTGGGGATTTCCCAATTACATGCTGAACAGAACGTTGGAGCTATTCTGGCTTCTATTCATACGCAGTTTTTGAAACCGCTTTTTTATCCCGGAAAAGTAACCATATTCTCGCGCCTGGATTATATTAAGACATCCAGTTTCAAAATTCATTACGAAATTTACAACGACAAAAATGAATTGGCAGCCGAAGCTCAGGATATTCTGGTTCTTTACGATTTCGATAAAAAACACAAACTGGCAATCCCCCTTGATTTAAGGAAGAAATTTGAAGATATTGAAAGGAAAATACTTGATTTATAACAACAAAAAACCACCCCGAAAGGTGGTTTTTTGTTGAATATTATTTATTCTTGTGGTCGTGGTGGACGTTGACCATCGCCACCACCTTCTATACGTTGTTTCATCTTTTCCATTTGAGCCTTACGAAACTCCTGATACTTTTTCAGACTTTCAGGACTGAGGATTTTTGCCATTTCAGCATCTTCATTTTTGCGCATTTCTTCAAATTTAGCCCGCATCTGTTCCCTATCCAGTGAAGTATTTTCACTACGAAGTTTTTCCCTGTCAGTATTTTGTTTTTCATACAAAGCCTGAACTTTTGTTTTTTCCTCATCAGTAAATCCTAGTTGTTTGGCCAATCTTTCAGCACGCTGTTGAGGAGTCATCTGATGACGCTCACCGCCTTGTCTCATTTCAGGTTTCTGACCTCTTTGTTCTCCATTATGAGGTATTTGATCTTGAGCTGACAGTGTTAATCCGAAAATAAATCCGAATGCTAACAATAAAATTCTGTTATTTTTCATTTTTCTTGTTTTTAATATATTATCAATTTGTGTACTTTACCTTTAAATACTTATTTCTGAGGTTGAGGAGCAGGTTCATCATTCATTGGTCTTGCAGAATGATTGCCTTTGAATCTCATTCCATCTTTAGGGCCAAAACGTCTCTCTTTCATTTTATTGAATTTTTCCCTGCGTTCAGCTTCCTTTGCCTTAAATTGCTGAAATTTTTCAGCTCCAAGAATTTTTTCCATTTCTGCATCATTGGCTTTGCGAATTACTTCTGCTTTTGCCATTTCCTGATCTCTCAGTTTTTTAATTTCAGCCATGTGTTCGTCACGTTGTTTGTCTTGTTTTTCGAACAAGGTTTGCAATTTGTCTCGTTGAGCATCAGTCAGTTCCATTTCTACAGCCATGAATCCAGCTCTTTTCTTAGCTGTAACTTTCTCTTTCTTTTCGTGTTTAAATTCTTTTTTAGTTCCAGGTTTTTGACATTGAGGAGGAGTTGTTTGTTGTTGTGCTGCAACAGTCAAACTAAAGATACTTGCGATAGCTAATGCTATCATTCCATTTGTTTTCATAATCTGTTAATTTTAATTGTTTGTGAAAATGAATTTTAAAAGTAATCTGCTTTATTGACTTCGTTGAGTGCGAAGAGTTTAATTGAGTGTTTTAAATTATAAATATTTAACGAAATGTTGATTTGTTGCAAAAAATATAGAGCAGTTTATGACTGCACAAAAAAAACAGCCATGAATATTCTTCCATGACTGTTATAAAAATGAGTTTTTGAAATGATTCTTTTATTTTTTCAGTAAAACTTCCTCGATAGCTTTTTTGAATGAATCTTTTGGCATTGCACCCTGAGCCATCTGTGGCTTACCTTCCATGGGACAGAATAAAATACTCGGAATACTTCTGATACCGAATGCTCCGGCAAGTTCCTGCTCTTCTTCGGTGTTTACCTTATAAATATAAATCTGTCCATCGTATTCTTTGGCAAGATCTTCAAGTAGAGGTGCAATCATTTTGCAAGGGCCGCACCAGTTTGCGTAAAAGTCTATAATACAAGGTTTATCACCCAGGTATTTCCATTCCGTAGGATTTTTTCATAGTTTGCTACTTTTGCCAGGAAATCGGCTTTGGTAATGTGAATTGTTCCCATTTTTTTTGTTTCTTTTTGTTGATTATTGTTTGATATTATTTTTTCGGAATAAGATGAGAGTGATAATGCAAATAAAGAACCTGCTAAAATGATTTTTTTCATGTTGCGTATTTCTAAATGATTTATTGATTTTTATTATAACAATAGTTCGTTATAAATTAAAACAAATACCTGATAATCAATAAAATAAGTGTGAAAACATTTGGGTAATTCATTGAAAATAAGTATCTTTAAAGATTATTCCGTAATCATAGAGAT
>CAIKVR010000324.1 GCA_903830915.1 uncultured Bacteroidales bacterium | reverse complement strand
CGGCGTGGGCTTTTGACTTATCATTCACATGGATACCCGAGGGTATGTGAGTAAATGGTAAGAATTAGTCCACGCTTTTTTTGTGGTCAATTTCTTCCCGCTGAACATTAGCTGAATGCAAAAAACGTTGCTATGCATAAGGCTGAAAATTACTTGTATTTTTTATTTTATTATTTTCAATTTCAAGGGTATAACTCGCTTTTGGAATGTGATTTTGCGACTTTGGAAAACATTGCCGATATTTTATATTTAACCGGTGGCCAATCTATTCACTAATTCTTCTATTCGATACATGGGAAAATCGAACCAAATAGTTGAGAAACAATTTTCTGAAAAAGTTGACTGGGTACAAATGCAAAAACTCAGTCATATAGAAAAGATATTAGGCGAAATGGCAACTGATGTTCATTACAGGGAAGATTATGAAAAGTTACGGGAAGAATATAATCGGCTTAGAAAAGAATTTGAAGACCTAAAAAACGAACTTCACGAACCATACTCTATTGAAGGAATGTGCAAGAAATTAGGCGTTTGCGAAAATACATTGAGCAGTTATCGTGAAGATGGATTGTTGGATTTTTGCACTGATGGACGCAAAAAAATATGGTTTTTGGAAGCACATTTACAGGAATTCTATCAAAAAACAGATACCCGTTACAATCCAGGATTAAAGAAACCCAAGCGAGTTAACAAGAATAAAACCAAAAAGATTTGACAACCTGCACCGTTTTTTGTAATTTTGCACATTAAAACAATCACAGCTTACGGCGTGGACTTTTGACTTATTACTTGCATGTGGCCTTCTCAGGGGCTTGGTGGCGGATAAGAATTTAGTCCACGCTTTTTTTATTGCATAGGGTTAAAACCAAATAAACTTATTGCATAGGGTTGAAAATCAACTAACCTTTGCATAGGGTTAAAACCAAAAACAATTGCATAGGTTTAAAACCCTACGCAACAAAAATCGGTCGTCGCTATGCGACTGGTTGCAAGAATGAGAATTATTCTTTAATTTCGAATTGTAAAACCAAATACTAACCTAATAAACATTATAATATGGCAAATAACTATCACCAACTGTATATTCAATGCGTTTTTGCAGTGAAATATCGCAATGCTGTTATCGATAAATCGTGGCGACCTCAACTAATGGCTGTATTGGGTAATCTGATAAACGAAACCGGCTGCCATAACCTGATTGTAAATGGTGTGGAGGATCATGTGCATTGTTTTTTCAGACTACTGCCAAATCTTGAAATTTCTGATGTGATGCAAAGTGTAAAAGCGAAATCATCAAAATGGGTAAATGAAAGTGGATTATTGCACGAGCGGTTTGAATGGCAGCGTGGTTTTGGTGCATTTACTTACAGTCCCTGGGATAAAGATATGATTTTCAATTATGTGAAAGGGCAGGAAAAACACCATGCCAAACAAGACTTCAAAACTGAATACCTTGAAACCCTGCAAAAGCATGAGGTGGAATTTGATGAAAACTATATTTTTGAAGAACTGATATAATTTTTCTCTTTAAATAGCATGGCAATAAATTACCACGCTATCCAAATCGGTCGTCGCTACGCGACTTGTCAAAAAAAAGAAGATTGGTTAGCAAGTGGCGTAGCCACGACCGATTTTTCTTGCGTTGGAATTTATTCCAATGCAATGTTTAAAAAATAATTTTTGTACATTTGCAATTCAAAATAAATCAATGAGTGATAGTCTCACTCCAAGTGAGGCTATCACTAAATAAAACCAACAAGAAACAGAAATAAAACAATTTTAAATATATTAATTAAATAGCATTCTGCTATTGTTCGCACGCTCGAAACCTCGTAAATTTCAACTAAGCGAACACACAAACAGATTCAATGAGCAAAATGCTCACGTCAACAGGCGTGGGCTTTTGACTTATCGTTTGTGTGTGGGCTTTACGAGGGCCTAGAGCGTGGATAAGGAATTAGTTCACGCTTTTTTTATGCCGTGACTTTTCCTATCTGACCAATGGCAATATAAACCCAAAAGCCAACATGCCAACATTAAACTGGATAGGAAAAGACAAAGTTATTAATCACCACCGCGAAGTTCCTTTCAAAATTCTCGAACACAAATATGGTTTCAATTCCACTGATGGTCAGGTAAACGAACCAACAAATAGTGGCAACAAGATAATTCACGGAGATAATCTGGAGGCTTTAAAGGCTCTTTTGCCAGAATATGAAGGGAAAATTGATATTGAATATATTGATCCACCCTATAATACAGGTAAGGAAAAATGGGTTTATACTGACAATGTAAATCATCCCAAAATTAGCAAATGGTTTGAAGATGTAGTAGGTATAGAAGGTGAAGATTTGAGTAGACATGACAAGTGGCTATGTATGATGTATCCCAGACTGAAATTACTCCATAAACTTTTAAAGGATGATGGTATCTTCTTTTGTTCTATTGATGATTATGAGCATGGCAATTTAAAACCTATGCTTGATGAAATATTTGGCACACAAAATTTTTTAAATAATGTAATTTGGCAAAGAGCATATTCCCCAATTAACACAAAGAAAAGGTTTTCTCCAAATCATGACTATATTGTTTGTTATGCAAAAAACAAAGAAAAAGTAAATCTATTATTGCCAAGGACAGAGGATGCAAATGACAGATATTCAAATCCTGATAACGATCCAAGGGATGTTTGGAAATCTTCCGATTTATCTGTTGGACCAATAGTTGAAGATCAAGTCTACGAAATAATTACACCAACAGGAAGGTCGGTCTGGCCTCCAAATGGATATTGCTGGAGAGTAAAGAAGGATAAGTTCATCGAAATGAACAATGATAATAGAATCTGGTGGGGAGAAACGGGCAACAACGTTCCATCAATTAAAAGATTTTTATCTGAAGTTAAAGAAGGGATTACTCCTATGACGGTTTGGACATATGATGAAGTTGGTCATACACAGGATGCCAAAAAAGAGATAAAGGAGATTTTCCCTGACTCCAAATTACCATTTGAGACACCAAAACCCACTACTTTAATAGAAAAAATACTTTCTTTAAAAAATAAAAGAGATGCAATAGTATTGGATTCTTTTGCTGGTACTGCTACAACTGGTCACGCAGTTCTAAATTTAAATAAAAAAGATGGTGGTAATAGAAAATTCATTTTAGTTGAACTTGAGGATTATGCTGACACTATTACCGCTGAACGTATAAAAAAAATTATCTCTGGCTATAAATTCAAAGGAAATAAAAGGAGTGAATTGGCTTCTTTTTCAGTCAACATAACAAACTTGAAAAAATCAAATAAAATAATTGATAGTTACAATTCATTTAGTAAAGACAGTAAATATTCAGATGTTACTATTGAGGAGTGTAATGGAAATATTGCTATTGTAGGTACGGAAAAAATCGATGGAAAAATTGAGGGTATAAGTGGAAGCTTCGATTTTTACGAATTAGGAAAACCCTTGTTTGTGGGTGATAATAGCGAGTATCTTAATGAAGAAGTGGAGCTTGAGAAGATACATGAATATATTTGGTACAGCGAAACCAGAACGCCGTTTGAAAAGCCTAAAAACAAAGATGCAGGTTCTTACTACTTAGGGAAAAAAGAGGGTTTAGCGCTGTACTTTATCTATGAGAAAGAGTACATGACAGAATTAAATTACGACACCCTGGCTACTATCAAAACCAAAGCCGAGCAATTCATAATCTATGCCGATAGCTGCTTGTTACCTAAAGAGTTTATGATGAAAAATAACATAGTATTCAAGAAAATCCCCCGCGATATAACCCATTTTTAACATGGAACTGAAAAGCTATCAACAAAAAGTAATTAAAGATCTCGAACTCTTTCTAGACTACGTTCAAAAACACAAGAAAACCGATGTTGCCTTCAACAAATATTGGGAGGATAAAATAGGAATATACAATCCGCTGAATGGGGAAGGTATGACACCTTATAAAAACCTTATCCCAAGAACGGCAAGTGTTTGTATGAAAGTACCCACAGCAGGTGGTAAAACCTTTATTGCCTGTAATGCGCTTCATTCGATTTTTTCGGCCTATTCTTCAGATATGTCAAAGACTGTGGTTTGGTTAGTTCCCTGGAGTAATTTGCTGGACCAAACAGTGGATAATCTTCGTAACCACCAGCACCCCTACCGCACTAAGTTGGACAGTCTTTTTAATAATCGGGTGGAAATTTACGAGAAAAAAGACCTGTTGCAAGGTTCAAACTTCAATCCGTCGGTAGTAAAAGAGCAACTATCTATTATTGTTATGAATTTTGCGAGTCTTAGAGCAAATAACAAAGAAGATAGAAAAGTATATCAGGAAAACGGTCAATTAGCTCAGTTTGCTACTCAATATAAAGATGATACACATTTATTAAACGATGTTGATGAAACCTCATTAATAAATGTAATTCGCAGCTTGAATCCTGTGTTGGTTGTTGACGAAAGCCATAATGCTGAAAGTAAATTAAGTGTTGAAATGCTTAATGCGCTAAATCCCTCTTTTGTATTAGAACTAACAGCAACCCCAAAGGATAATAGTAATATCGTTAGTATGGTGCCGGCTATTGAGCTTAAAAAAGAGCACATGGTCAAGCTACCGGTTATTGTTTATAACCACCCCGATAAAACGGAAGTAATAAACAGTGCTTTGCATTTACAACGTAAATTGGAAATACTTTCGCTTAAGCAAGAAAAAGAAGGTGGCAAATACATTCGGCCTATCGTACTTTTTCAGGCACAATCAAACATAAATGAAGATAGTACGACTTTCGTAAAACTGAAAGAACAACTTCTCAAAATAGGCATTCCCGAAGAACAAATTAAAATTAAAACGGCTAATGTCAATGAGTTGAAAGGAGTTGATTTAAGTTCGAAAGATTGCCCTGTGCGGTTTATTATAACCATTAATGCTTTAAAAGAGGGTTGGGATTGTCCGTTTGCTTATATTCTGGCTTCATTGGCAGATAAATCTTCAGCCGTAGATGTTGAGCAAATTTTAGGACGTGTTTTGCGTCAACCTTATGTAATGATGCATACCGACCCACTGCTTAACGTGTCATACGTGCTCACGGCTTCAGCTAAGTTTAATGAAACCATTGGTAACATAGTAAAAGGGCTAAAAGAATCGGGCTTTAGTGAAAAGGATTATCGTGAAAGAGACGTGATGCCCGAAGAAGCTAAAGCACCCATCGTTGAAAATCCGTTGAAAGGATTTTTATTTCCTGAACAGACTGAAATCCTACCTGAAACGGATGAAATTGAAACTGAACGCATCACTTTTGTTCCGGGAATAGAATCAGAAGAAGAAAGTATAGATCCAGTAGTTGCTGAAATCCAACGGATTGCAGTAAAGGAAGAAGAGGAATTAAATACTGTTATCGAAAAACAAAGCCAACAACCACTTGATGAAAACATATTTATGGAATTAGGAACAAAGGTGAAACGATATAAGATGATCGGTTCAAACAAAGAACTTGCGGCTAAGGTCGTGTTTCCTCAATTTATACTAGAAGTAAATCAAAGTGATATCTTCGGTACTCATAAAGTTTTGCTAAACCAAGAAGAACTGCTAACTGGTTTCAGATTAGGCAATGCCGATTCCAATATAGCTTTTGACCAATTATCCGCAGATTTGTACAAAGTTGATATTGAGGAGTTAAACAAGGATGAATATGTGCCTCGTTGGACAAAAATCGAAGATTCAACAGTTAAAGACCCCATAATTGATTATATTTTGGCGAAACCAAAAGAAAATCAAATTAAAGATATTGCTCACCAGTTAGTCCAAGTCGTAGGGAATCTATATCCTATTGCAGACCAAGAGGTTCGTTCTTATATTGAACGAATAATAAATCAATTAAATGCAGAACAACTTCAGGATATATTAATTCGTAAGTGGAGCTATTCCGAGAAGATTAAAGAAAAGATTCGTTTTCATGCAGACAACTATGCTGAGAATAAATTTAACGATTTTATTACAATTGGTAAAATAGAGACAGTTCCAAAATGGGAATTTCCTGATGTTATTGTTCCGGGTGTTTTGGGTGCTGACATTAGTAATTCATTGTACGAACGTGAAGGTGAAATGAATAACTTTGAAATAAAAGTTATTTCAGACATTTCCAGTTTACCCAATATAGCATTTTGGCATAGAAACTTAGGAAGAGGTAAAGGATTTCATATTAACGGGTTCAAATCAAATCATTACCCTGATTTTATTGCTTTATCTAAAACGGGTAAAGTTATCGTTATTGAAACAAAAGGTGGCGACAGAGATAATTCAGATAGTGCTGCAAAATGCCGTCTTGGCAGTAAATGGGCTGAACTTGCAGGTAAAGACTTCCTTTATTTCATGATATTCGAGAAAAATGAAGTTCCGGGCTCTTTTAAATTAGACAAAGCTATTGAATTGATTCGTCAATTATAAACTTGGGAAAAGGAAAGAATTATAAAATTTATTTAGCGGGAGCATGACCAAAAATCATGCTTCCGCTTTTTATATATAGGTTGAAACCAAAATAAAAATTGCATAGGGTTGAAAACGCCTAAGATTGCATAAGGTTGAAAAAACAACGCAACCAGAATGATATATAATGTGTGTGAATTTTTCACATGCGATAATAAGCGGTTTAATTGCGTTGGAATTTATTCAAATGAAATGTGATTAATAATAATTCAAAATAGCTAAAATTTGTTGTTTTTCATATTAGCTTTAGCTCATTTCAACTCATTTTAGCTCACCTGACCTCAAAAGCTATAAGATTCAGATATATAGTTGATTATGCGTGTTTTATTGCTTGTATAGGTGTGCTATAAGCCGTATTTTTGTCCTGTCAAACGTCACTTTGAAATGTGTTGTTTCAGGTTAACATCGTTTGCAAATAAAATTATGGCGGTAGCCCAAAACCCAATGACAGGCCAGATGAGTGGTACTGTTGGTAACATTGTAACAAGCACCCGTGCTAAACAAAATTTAGTACGTTCCAAGGCGTTTAAACCACGTAACGCCAACAGCGAATCGCAGCAAAAACATCGTGGCGGTTTTAAATTAATCGTGGACGAGTATCAATCGTGGGGTGGAGTAATCGACCTCGGTTTCGTGGAAGTGCCTGAAGGACAAACACCTTACACGCTCTTCATGGCAGCAAACCTGCCCGGTTCAATTGATAAAACCGGTATTGATCCGGTAATTGATTACAGCAAACTGACAGTATCGGATGGTTCACTTCCGGCTGTTACTGTAACTGAGACAGCAATAGTTGCCGAAGGTATCAACATTAGTTACAAAACTCCATTACGTGTGCCAAAGGTAAACGAAACAGATGAAGTGGTAGCTATTGCAAAAACTTACACGGGTGAGATTCTGATTGACACGAAAGTACGAGGGACAGAATCGATTGGTACTATCCTGATTTCATATCCGGGTGTTCAGGAATCTGATGTTCAATGTTGTTACGTGTTCGTGCGGAGTGAAGATGCGGGTAAAGCATCAAAGTCAGTTTTTATCAGATTGACTGCACTCCATCCACAGATTTAATGGGATAGTTTGTTTTGCTATTCAAAAAGATTCCTTGCTGGCTGTGAAGTTGGCAGGGATTTTTTATTGTAAAATTTTATTATTTAGGGTGTTAGATGTACCTCAATGAATGGGTTTCAATTTTCTCTTAAAATAACTCCTGAAATACTTTTTTTATTAAATTATTACTTATAAATTTGCAATCCCTACTTAATTCAGCATTACAAATGCCGTAGAGCTTAAATAAGTAGTTGATATTCTAATGTTTATAACTGATAAATACATTTGATGATGAAAACTAAAAACTTAGTTACAGTTATTTTTCTTCTTGTTTTTGCGGGTCTGAAAGCTCAAATACCCACTGATGGGCTGGTTTTAAATTTATCTTTAGACGGAACTGTTGCTGATTCAAGCAGTTATAAAAATGTAAGTGAAAACCATGGAGCAACTCCTACGACCGACCGAACCGGAAAACCCGGAAAGGCAATGGCATTTGATGGCTATAGTTATATCAGAATACCAAGTACAAAAGCCATAGACCTTACCACCAATAGAACAGTTTCATGTTGGGCCTATATTCCATCAACGATGATTCCTTATATGTACCCAACATTAGTATATAAATGCGAACCTCTTAAATCAAGTGCAACCTATTGTGTTCAATTATGCGGATGTACGTGTTATAATTCAAACCAATATAAAATAACCGCATTATCCACAACAAACCTGACTCATTATCAGGTTTTTAGCAAACAGCTATATACAGACTATTTCAATAAGTGGTCTCATATAGTCAGTACGTATGATACTATATCGGGTTATATGAAAATATATATTAACGGTCATATCAGTGACAGTACCTATTGTGGAAAGGTAGTTGCGAATACTTCAACACTTGATCTTAATATTGGTTGTGGTGGTATCAGTTCCGATTTTAGAACGTTCTTCAACGGTTCAATTGATGATGTTTTACTTTATAACCGGGCTTTATCGGCAGAAGAAATAAATAAAATCTACAATGAGAAATTTGCAGTGAATGCAGGTTCAGATAAAAATGCCGTGTGTGGTGGAAGTGTGAAACTCGATTCGGTGACAACAAATTATAGCGGTGGCGGAGTGCTTAAATACAAGTGGACACCTTCAGTAGGGTTGAGCAACGATACTATTGCCAATCCGGTTTGCACACCAAACGGCACTATTAGTTATAAAGTAACAGTTACAAGACCCGATAGTGTCATCGCATCTGATGATGTGGTAGTTTCGCCTAAATCATTTTCACCGCTCAATACTTCAACCGTATATAAATATATTAACTGTGGTGAGAGTGTACGATTCGATACCATCCCAACAAACTATTCGGGTACAGCGAAATTAAAATATAAATGGTCACCGGCAACAGGATTGAATAGTGATACTATTGCACGACCTACCTGTAATGCTTCACTAAACACTTATTATACTGCAACTATTACTGCATCCGGCGGGTGTACTGCTACTGCTTATGTATATGTCAATGTTTATTCAAATACCAGTTATTACAGCTTCAATAAAACGGTTAGCTGTGCCGACACCATTAAACTCGAGGCTGTTACAAATATTATCAATAAAACAGGCTTGCACTATAAATGGACTCCTTCTACAGGATTAAGTTGCGATACTATTGCAAACCCAATAGCCAAAATATCAGCCAATATGACTTATAATTACACGGTTACATCTTCCGCCGGTTGTACTATTTCTTCAGGAAGCATATATATTACCTATGTAAAAACTGCGAAACCAAGCATTACACTTGTTGGAGTTGAAAAGAATAAGAATATAATTATATGGGATAAAATAGCGTACACTGGAGTTAAAGGCTTTAATGTGTATAAGGAAACCAATATTACTGATTCTTACTTGAAAATAGGCTTTGTGCCTTATGATTCGGCAGGCACATTTATTGATACATTGTCTTTCCCCAATGTTCAGTCGAACAGATACAAGCTGTCCATAATAGATAAGTGCGGATTTGAAACCGACTTAAGTAATTACCACAAAACAATGCATTTGTCTATCAATAAAGGAGTTGGTACTTCCTGGAATTTAATATGGGAATCGTATGAAGGATATACAGTTTCAACTTATAATATTTACAGGGGAACATCGGCGGACAATATTACACAAATTGGAACTTTATCGGGCAGTAACACTCAGTTTTCCGATTTCTCCGCACCAACTGGTGATGTTTATTATCAGATAGAAGCTCTAAAATCAACAAGTTCGACAATAAAAGCCATAAATAAAGCTAACTCAGCAATTGAAACTGTTTCGTACATTTCACGTTCAAATATTGCGACTAATGCAACAAGTCTTTCTGCTATTAACGAATTGAAGGATATTTCAAATGCGATTTCTATTTATCCAAATCCGGCAGCAGGGAAATTTGATTTATTTATTGGTGAAAATTTGACCCCTGAAACGAAATACTATATTTATAATATGGTAGGACTGGTTGTAAAGTCAGATAAAATTGTTTCAGGTAAACAGCTAATTACGCTTGATAATCTTTCAAACGGTGTGTATATGCTAGTTGTAAAATCAGAAGCAATGACCGGAAGTCAGCGGTTAATTATTCAAAATTAAATATAATATCCTAAAGTTCAGTCAGCGGGAGTACAATTAAAAGGGTACTCCCGTTTCTTTTGTTCAACCTGGCTCTCTAACTCAATCACTGTCAGGCTTTAATCATCTTGTATCAGCCAGCCAAAGACATTTTCAGAAAGAATTAAAAATATTTCTCACAGCTGTATTGCTAATTAAAAAATAATGTCTATCTTTGCAACCCGTTTTGGCTAAAAATCCAAAGGGATAAAAATAAAGCAGTTACAGATATAAAAACAAATTAAAATGCCTACAATTCAGCAATTAGTTAGAAAAGGAAGAGCAGAACTCATTGACAAGAGCAAATCGCCAGCGTTGGATTCATGTCCACAGCGTCGCGGTGTGTGTGTTCGTGTGTACACTACGACTCCAAAAAAACCGAATTCGGCTATGCGTAAAGTTGCCCGTGTACGTTTGACTAACCAGAAAGAAGTGAATGCATACATTCCGGGCGAAGGCCACAACTTACAAGAACACTCGATCGTAATGGTTCGTGGTGGTCGTGTAAAAGACCTTCCGGGAGTACGTTATCACGTAGTTCGTGGAACACTCGATACAGCAGGAGTTAACGGTCGTACGCAACGTCGTTCGAAATACGGAGCCAAACGCCCAAAACCAGGACAGCCAGCAGCAAAAGGCGCACCGGTTAAAGGTAAAAAGAAATAAGAAAGCCCCTAAAACCCCTTAAGGGGACTTAAAGACATTCTTTATTTAAAGCTGTATACAATCAGTTTAAATTCCCTTTCAAAAAAAAACTAACAAAATCAAGTTTAAACACTTGTTTGCGTTTTAAGGTAGCAGATGAAAGGTTGAGTAAATAACTCGGAGGAGTTGTTGAAGTAAGACTAGAAGCAACCAAAAAAACAAAAAACGGAAATTTTTAAGAAAAATGAGAAAATCGAAACCAAAAAAGAGGGTCGTATTACCTGATCCGATTTTCAATGAATCGATGGTTACAAAATTTGTAAACCACCTTATGTATGATGGCAAGAAATCAACTGCCTTCGACATTTTCTATTCATCGTTGGAAACAGTAAAAAACAAGTTACCTAACGAAGAAAAATCCCCACTCGAAATCTGGAAAAAAGCTCTTGAAAACATTACCCCGCTGGTAGAAGTAAAATCTCGTCGCGTTGGTGGTGCAACATTCCAGGTTCCAACTGAGATTCGTGCAGATCGCAAAGAATCCATTTCAATGAAAAATCTTATATTATACTCCCGCAAACGTGGAGGACGCTCGATGGCTGATAAATTGGCTGCCGAAATCGTTGACGCATTCAATAACCAGGGTGGCGCATTCAAACGTAAGGAAGATATGCACCGTATGGCTGAAGCTAACCGCGCATTTGCACACTTCAGATTTTAATTGAAAGCGTAAATAAGGTATAAAAAGAAATTTAAAGTAAAAAATGGCTAAAGGAGATTTAAGTTATAACAGAAATATCGGTATCATGGCGCATATCGACGCCGGAAAGACAACTACTTCCGAGCGTATTCTGTTCTACACCGGTTTGACTCACAAAATTGGTGAAGTGCATGATGGTGCGGCTACTATGGACTGGATGGAACAGGAGCAGGAGCGTGGTATTACCATTACTTCGGCTGCTACCACTACTTCGTGGGACTATGAAGGTGATAAATACAAGATCAATTTAATTGACACTCCGGGACACGTTGACTTTACCGTTGAGGTAGAGCGTTCATTGCGTATTCTGGATGGTGCTGTTGCTACATTCTGTGCTGTTGGTGGTGTTGAGCCTCAATCGGAAACAGTGTGGCGTCAGGCCGACAAATATAATGTACCGCGTATCGGTTTCGTAAACAAAATGGACCGTTCAGGTGCAGATTTTTATGAAGTTGTTCGTCAGATTAAAGCGGTATTAGGGGCAAAACCATGTCCTATTCAAATTCCAATCGGTGCTGAAGAAAAATTCAAAGGCGTTATCGAT